>JAISEB010000162.1 GCA_031264395.1 Treponema sp.
TATTACTTTGGCGTGGGCCGCCTTAACGATGATCAGATCGGCGACTGGGCCGCCCGGAAAGGCATCAGCCGGAGGGAAGCGGAAAAAAGGCTGGGACGACTTTAGGGAGCCGCAGAACCGCGGGACACGGAAGCGGGAACGCGCACCCGCGCCGAATCGCCCGAGGGCGTAACAAGCAGGCCTTCGGGGGTATCCAGCACGGCGGCAGATCCGTCCTGTGCGGCGGCGTCTTTTCCGTGGAGGCCCCTGAGCAGCGCCTTCCAGGGTTTTTTCCGCGCGGCCTTGCGTTCAAAGGTGTACAGATCGCCGCTACGCGAAACCGTGATCACCGCTTCCTTTTCCCCGGACATGCCGTATACCGCCGCCCCGGCGCTTTTCCCGTCGTCAAGGGCAAAAACCTCCGCCGTTACGTTCTCCGCGTAATCGTAGTCGGGCCGTTCCCCGCCGCCCGTGCAGACAATCGAATTCGGCGCCGCCATGAGGGGAAGGCTCATGTAGCCGTGTTTTTCTTCGTACCACGCGCCTCCCTTTAGCGTTTTCCCCGTTATGTAATTGGTCCAGATCCCGCCGGACGCATCACCGCCTGAGACGCGGGCCTCCGCGGGAAGATACCAGGTGACGCTTCCGTCTTCGGAAAAAACCGGAGCGGCAAGAAGCGAAGGCCCCAGCATGTACTGGCGGTCCAGCCAGGCGCAGACAGGATCGCCGGGAAATTCCAGCATCATGGCCCGCAGCATGGGGATGCCTTCTTCGTGCGACTCGGCGGCGGCGCTGAAGAGGTATGGCATGAGACGGCACTTGAGGTTCACAAAGAAACGGAGAACATCGGAGGCCTCATCGTCAAAATTCCAGGGCACCCGGTAAGACTGGTTGCCGTGCAGTCGGCTGTGGGAAGAAAGGAGGCCAAAAGCAACCCACCGTTTGAAAAGATCCGCCGTCGCGGTCTGCTCAAAACCGGAAATGTCATGGCTCCAGAAACCAAACCCGGCAAGACCCAGCGAAAGCCCGCCGCGCAGGGTTTCGGCCATGGATTCGTAAGTCGCCGCGCAGTCCCCGCCCCAGTGGACGGGAAAACGCTGTCCCCCCGCTGTGGCGGAACGGGCAAAAACGGCGGCTTCTCCCCTTCCCCGTGTTTCCTCAAGAAGGATAAAAACCGCCTCGTTGTAAAGGAAACTGTAATAGTTGTGCATTCCCTGGGGATCGGCCCCGTTGTACCAGACTACATCCGTGGGAATCCTCTCGCCGAAATCGGTCTTGAAGCAGTCCACCCCCATGTCAAGGAGGCGTTTCAGTTTGTCCCGGTACCAGGCCGCCGCGGAAGGATTGGTAAAATCCACAAGCCCCATTCCCGCCTGCCAGCGATCCCACTGCCATACGTCCCCGGACGGTTTTTTGACGAGGTAGCCTTTGACCATTCCCTCGGCAAAAAGCGGTGATTTTTGCGCGACATAGGGATTGATCCACACACAGATCCTGAGCCCCTTTTCATGCAGGCGCGCCAGCATTCCTTCTGGATCGGGAAACTGTTCCCTGTCCCACTGAAAATCCACCCACTGACACCCCTTCATCCAGAAGCAGTCAAAGTGAAAAACGGAAAGGGGGATCTTCCGTTCCTCCATGCCGCCTATAAAGGAGTTCACCGTTTTTTCGTCATAGTCGGTGGTAAAGGATGTGGAAAGCCAGAGCCCGAAAGACCATGCCGGGGGCAGAGCCGGCCGTCCTGTAAGGGCGGTGTAATTCCGCAGTACATCTTTCGGGCCGTTACCTGTGATGATATAATAGTCGATTACTTCTCCGGGAACGGAAAACTGGACGGCGCTTACCACTTCGCTGCCTATTTCGAACGAGACCTTTCCGGGGTTGTTGACCAGTACGCCGTAGCCCCGGCTGCTGAGGTAAAAGGGAATGTTTTTGTAGGCCTGTTCGCTGGCGGTGCCGCCGTCTTCGTTCCAGATATCCACCGTCTGCCCGTTTTTGACAAACGGGGTAAAGCGTTCTCCCAGCCCGTAGATCGTTTCGCCGACGGAAAGATCGAGGTACTGCGTCATGAAACAGGCGCCGTCCGCGCCGATGTAGTGGGCCGAATTTCTGCCCGAGATCCCCGTGAGCCTCTTTGCGCCATGAAACAGCGAGACGCTCCATGTTTTCCGTGACGACACAAGGGAAAGGTCGCCCGAACGGAGCGTGACGGCGTTTTCGTCCTCTTCAACACGCGCGCCGCCCGGACACGGGGGGCATGGGGCAAGATCGAAGCGCGGCCCCCGTTCGGCAAACCCCCGGTGATGGTACATCGTTACCCGTACGGCGTGTTCCCCGGCGGATGAAAATTTCGTTGTGACAAGCGGGATGCCCGCGATCCGTTCGCCCGAAAGTTTCCTGTCCGTGGCATATACGGAAAAGGAACCGTCTTCCTTTTCGATGTCGACTATGTCAACCAGATTGATGCGGGAAAATCCTTTGCGTATTTCCCAGTAGCCGTCACGGAATTTCATGCGCCTTATCCAAACACCGCGCCGTCACGGCTAAAGACGGGGATGCGATCCAGAGGAGCGGCGGCCTTGATGACCCCGCCTCCCTCGTGGCTTTCGCCCGTCCACGCGTTGGTCCAGCGCCCTCCCGCGGGAAGGTACACATCCCGTTCCCTTTCTCCCTCGTGGAGGATGGGCGCGACAAGATAATTGGGGCCGAACATAAACTCGTCCTCGGTTTCCCAGGACTTCCCGTCTGAGGGGAAATCGTAGAACAGGGGCCGCATCACGGGCGTTCCTTTTTCATGGGCGGCCTTCATCTGCGAGGCCACATAGGGCCGCAGTTTTTCCCGGAGGAAAAGGTACTTTTTGCAGATCTCGTAGACTTCGTCCGAAAAGGACCAGACTTCGTTGTCCGCGCCGGAACGGCAGGTCGCGCCTCCCGTAGTGCCGTATTGCGGCTTGACGGGCTCACGGTAGCCGTGAAGGCGCATCACCGGGCAGAAGCAGCCCCACTGGAACCAGCGGACAAGCAGTTCGTGGAAACGGGGGTCCGTCACCTCGCCGCCGAAGAAGCCCCCAATGTCGGTGGTCCACCAGGGTATGCCCGCAATGCCCATGTTGAGGCCGGCCGCAAGCTGGTTCCGCAGGCTTTCGAAGGTGGAATGTATGTCCCCCGACCACACCAACGCGCCGTAACGCTGGCTCCCGGCCCAGGCGCAACGGAGAAGGTTGAGGATGTTGTTCTGCCCCGCCGCCTTCATGCCGTCAAAGAAGGTTTTCGCGTACATGAGGGGATACACGTTGCCTATCTGTATATCCGGGCCCAGGTGGTAGCGGTAGTTGTCAAAATCGTAGACCGAATATTCAGGTTCCGCCTCGTCGAGCCAGAAAATTTTGACTCCCTTGTCATAATAATTCCGCTTCGCTTTTTCCCAGACATAGGAACGGGCTTCGGGATTGGTGGCGTCGTAGTAGAGGGAGTTCCCCTGGAAATCGGTGTTTATGCCGTAGCCCCGTTCCGTGCGGATCAAAAGCCCCTGTTCCAGCATTTCCCGCCAGTTTTCGCTCCTCCTGTCCACGGTCGGCCATATGGAGACCATGAGTTCTATATCCATTGCCTTTAACTCGGCGATCATGGCGTCGGGATCGGGCCAGTAGACGGGATCGAATTTCCATTCACCCTGATAGGGCCAGTGGAAGAAGTCAACAACAATCACCGAGATGGGAAGCCCCCGCTTTTTGTACCCGCGCGCCACTTCAAGGAGTTCTTCCTGCGTCTGATACCGCAGCTTGCACTGCCAGAAACCCATGGCGTAACCAGGCATCATGGGAACGGTGCCCGACGCCCTTGCGTAGGCTTCCTCAATTTCGGCGGGGTTGTTTCCGGCAGTGATCCAGTAGTCTATCTTCTTTGACGAGCGCGCTTCCCAAGTGGTGATGTTTTTCCCGAAGCACGCCCGGCCGACGGCGGGATTGTTCCAGAGAAAGCCGTAGCCCAGGGACGAGATCATGAAAGGGACGCTGGCCTGGGAATTGCGCTGGGCAAGTTCCAGATCGGCTCCCTTGAGGTTGAGCCAGGAGTGCTGGTACTGGCCCATGCCGTAGATCTTTTCATCCGGCGAAACCGATTCAAAGCGGACGGTAATTTCATAATCCCCGCCTATGATGGGCCGGAATTCGCGGGCCTCCAGCTCCAGGGAACTGTAGGTGCGGTCCTTTATGTCAAGACGGCTGCGGAGATACTCATTAAGCAGCAGTTCCCCCCGGGAATTGTACACCTGTATCTGGCCTATCTTTGATATACGCGCCTCTATAGCGCCGTTCCGTATGGAAGCGCCGTCCCCGCCTATGTTAATGTCAACGTGACAGGGCTTCTGGGGAAGCAGCGCCCACTCGTCGGCGTTTCCCGCGTCAAGCCCACCTGAGATTGTGCGGCCGCTTTCCGCGCCGGGCATTTCCGCCATTTTGGTGGAACGGACACGGAGGCTGTTTTCACCCCAGTCTTCTATCCAGAGTTTTTCCGCGTTGTAACGGTAAACAAGACGATTTCCTTCTTTTGAAAAAAGCGACGACATGTTGTTTTCCTCCATACTGTTTATTCTATTGGGCCTGCCCGGCAACCGAAGACGCCGGACAATTTCCGCTTAAGAACGCGATTTTTTCTCTGCCCCCGGGGCAGGATCAAGATACCATTGACCGTCTGCGTCCGCCGCGCCGGGAGTATGGCGGACAAGAAGCGGCTCCATTATCTTTGAAAAACAAAAGAGGGCCCCGGCGGGCACAAGAAAGACAAACAGGGGAATGAAATACGACAGCGCCGCGGCCCCGGTGACAATCGCAAGAAGCGCCAGCGTATAGTGAAGGTAACGGAAACACATATACGCGGAAAGTTTGATCACTTCCGGTATCGTCATGTGAAAACGGGAAAGAACGGGAAAGGCGTACATCAGTACCGCGAGAAACACCGCCGCCACAGCGGTGTAGAAACAAAGAAGGAACGCGCCAAAATAACCGCCTATATCGGCCGTAATGTTCCGGTTAACGAGCAGCAGAAAAACAAGGGCGGCAAAGCAGATCCAGATAAGGGTGGCCTTTACAAAGTTCAGTTTAAAGGAACGCCAAAATTCACCCCACAGATGTCCCCGTTCACCCCGGATCACCTTGACCATGGCATAGTAAAAAGCCGTCGCGGCGGCCCCCGCGGTAACAAGGGGAAGGGAACAGAGGAGCCAGATGAGGTTCAGTGTCACGATGTCAAAAAGTTTTTCCATCCAGACATGCAGTCCGCCCTCAAAGAGCCGCTTCTTTGTCTTCGCGGCTTTCATTCTTTTACGGAACCCGCGGTCATGCCGCTGACGATGTACTTTTGCAGAAACACAAAGGTGAGCACTACGGGGATCACGAGAATACAGCCGTACGCCATGATGCAGTTCCACCTGGTTCCGTACTTACTCTGAAACTTGTAGATGTTCGCGGTAAGGGGGCGCATCTCCGGTTTTACGTTAAAGGTCATGGAGTAGGCCAAATCGTTCCAGCCGCCCAGAAAAGAAATGGTCATTACCGTAACAATACCGACCTTGATGGCGGGAATCATGATCTGAATGAACGACCGGAAAACCCCGCAGCCGTCTATCCGGGCCGCGTCATCCAGTGAAGAGGGGATGCTTCTGAAATAGGGCCTGAGGGTAATGACGATGAAGGGAATGGACCCCGACGCTATCGCCAGCGACGGCGAAAAAAACGTGTTAAGGATATTAAGGCGGCTGAAAATAAGATACATCGGGGTAAGCATAAGCGACGCGGGCAGCATCTGGGTCACAAGGAAGGCAAGAAGAAAAGCCCTGGTGCCGGGCATCTTGTAACGGCCCATCCCGTACGCCGTCGGTATTCCCAGCACGAGGGAAATTGTCATGGAGCAGAAGGCTATGACAAAACTGTTCCTGAGGGAGATAAGAAAATCCTTGTCACTTAAATTGAGCCGCCAGGGCTCCAGGGTAAAGGTGCGGGGAAAGTAGGTAACGATTTTTCCGAAGGCTTCGGCGTCCGTTTTCAGGGACATGCAAAGGAGCCAGTAAACCGGAAACAGAAAAACAACCGCTATGAGTACCGCCGCGAATCCAAGGAGCGTGTTTTTTCTTCCCGCTCTGGTAAAAAGAAAACCTGGTCTGTATGTCATATCCGCCATGTCACTGCTCCTCGGAAAGACTCATTCTAAGATAAAGAAGGCCAATTACAAAAAGGCAAAAGAAAAGGACAATAGCCGAGGAAGAGCCCATTGAAAATTTGTATTCGGTAAAGGACAGCCTGTAGGAATAGGTGCCCAGAACATCGGTCGCGTTAAGAGGCCCTCCGGCGGTCATGATGAACATTAAATCGAACGCCTTGAACGTGTATATAAAGCCCAGCATCAGCACCGCGAAGATCGAAGAGCGTATGCAGGGGATTGTTATCTTCCAGAACCGGACCCACGCGTTCGCCCCGTCAATCGAGGCGCTTTCGTATATTTCTTCGGGAACATTGGTCAATCCCGATGTAAGGAGCAGCATGTTAAAGGGAATGCCCACCCAGCAGTTCATCGCGATAACCGCCGCCATGGCCATGGTCCTGTCCGCCAGCCACATGGGAAAACTGGTAACAAGGCCGGTTTTATTGAGGAGATCGTTTATCACCCCAATCTGGCCGAACATGTTTTTGCCGAGGAGGGCTGTCACCGACATGGGCATCATGTACGCGATAAGCACGAGCCCCCGCACGGGACCCGCCAGCGTAAATTTTCTGGAGAAAAACAGGGCAAGGAGAAACCCGACGCTAAACTGGACGGCAATACAGCAGAACGTAAATACGAATGAATTTCGCAATATCAGCCTGAACGTGGAATCGCTAAAAAGCTCGATGTAATTGCGCAATCCCACAAAAACATCGGTTCCGCTCCTGAAGGTTCTGACATCAACATCCCGGAACCCCAGAATAAAATTATAGACAAGGGGATATCCCAGAAGCGCAAGTATATACGCCATGCCCGGAAAAATAAAAGCGTACCCTTCCACATTTTTCCTGGCCAGTAATCCAAGTTTCAAAGGATACCTCCCTGCCAAAACAATAGAGAGAACCTCTGGAAACCCCGGCTGGGTTTTTAGATGTTCCCCGGAAGTTTTTCAATAACTTGAGTTATTGAAAAACTTCCTGTACAAAACACAGGCCGGGACGCCGGAAAAATTCCCGGCAAGCCCCGGCTTTTCTGTTACTGCGCTATGGGCGCCTTTTCAAAGACGGGGGCAAGCGTAGCGGCGGCGGCCTTCATCGCGTCCGCCGAGGTCTTTTCGCCCAGCAGTACGGTCTGTCCCGCCGTGTAAAGGGCGCGCGAAATCGTGGGCCATTCGGCGTGGGGGCCGCGGGCCACGGCATAATTCATGCCGTCGGTGAATACGGCGAAGTAGGGATCGGTGGTCCAGAAATCGCGGAGCTTTGACGCGTCTACCCGCACGGGAAGTTTACCGGCAATCTCGCACCAGTACGCCACATTTTCCGCGGTTTCCATATAGGTAAGGAATTCGACGCAGAGAGCGCGGTTTTTGGTTCCCGCGCAGACGCCGAAATTCTCACCGCCTATGACGGAGGCGTATTTTTGATCCTTGGGAAGCAGCGTATATTCAACCTTGAAAGCGCCGCCTATTTTGGGAAGATCGCTTGCGATCTGCCATGTCCCCGATTCCACCATCGCGGCTTTTCCGGCGATAAAGGCGTTCATCGCGTCTCCCTGGCCCCAGTTGACAACTTCCCGGCTCATATATCCCTTCTGTATCAGGCCGGCAAGGAATTCCATGGCCCGTACGCTTCCCGGCGAATCAAGCTGTGCGACAGAACCGCCCGCCGCGTAGAGCCAGGGAATAAACTGAAAAGTGCCTTCCTCGTTCGAAATCGCGCTCATCGCGAAGCCGTAACGGGAATCGGCGGCGTTGGTCAGCTTTGCGCAGGCGGCCTCGAATTCCGCCCATGTCGTAGGCTTCGCCACTCCGGCCGCGTTGAGGAGATCCATGTTACAGGCCAGGGCCAGACAGTTTGAATTGTTCGGCAGCCCGTAGATCCGGCCGTTGGCGTCCATGGTACTGCTCAGGGGGCCGGGATAAAACTCGCCAAGCTGGCCCCACGCGTTGAGTTCGTCGGTAATGTCCTCAAAAACCCCGAGCGCTATGTAGGAAGCGTGATCCGGAGAGTCCACCATCCCGATATCGGGAAGCTGCCCCGACACCGCCCCTATGGTATACTGGTTCATCAGTTCATCCCGCGCCATATACGTTGCCGTAATGTTGACGTTTTCCGCCGCATGCAGTTTGTTGAAATCGTCGGCAAGTTTGTTCAGGGCTTCCGCCTCATGCTCAAAATAATGCCACACCGAAATATTGATGGGCCCGCCTGCCCGGGAGCCGCTCTGCGCCCTGTTGCCGCATCCGGCAAAAAGAATCATGACCAGCGCCGCCCACACAAGGGCAAGCCGTACCGTTTTTTTGTTCATCCGTTCCTCCTGATAAAAATATGATGTACGTGTATCATGAATAACGTATAACATATCTTTCCTGCCCTGTCAACATCCGCCGCCAGAAAACATCCCGGTTTTTGAGTTTTTGTTCATTTATAGGGGTATTTTGAAGCCGGTTCGATTGCTTTCTTTGGAAATCTGTAGTATAAATCATTAATGCGCATCAGACAGAAGGACATTGCGAATGTGCTCGGCATTTCCCCCATTACCGTAAGCCGCGCCTTTAACAATTCCGGCTATGTTTCTCCTGAACTGAAAAAACGCATCCTTGACTACGCAAAGAAACAATCCTATAAGCCGCACCGCGCTTCCCAGATTCTTGTAAGGAACAAAACCAGGCTCATATCGGTTTTCACTTCCACCTTTCCGTCGTTTGTATGGGACGACATCGAAAGGGGCGTCAGGAGCGCCGCCGAATATATAGGCCCCCTTAACTACGAAGTTCATTTTTTCAGAATTCCGGAATTTGATACGGAACGTTTCCTCAAGACGCTGAAACGGGAAATACGAAACGGCCTTGACGCGGCGGCCTTTCTCTGCAGCCGCGTGTACCGCATGAAGGAGATCGTGGAACTCATAGAAAGGGCCGGCGTACCGTATGTTTTTTACAATGTGGATGATCCCGGTACAAACCGGATCTGTTACATCGGGACGGATTATCCGGCGGGCGGGCGGCTCGTGGCGAATTTTATAGGAAAATCCCTCAGCCTCAAGGGCGCCGGAAAGATCCTCGTAATAAGCATCAACGAGGATACGGACCAAGTGACAAACGGTCCCGACATTAACGAGAAGAGGATCAGCGGTTTCCTTGAAATCCTCAATGAACAGTATCCTTTTGTCGCGAGCCGGATCGAATACATCAACATGAAATCAAAGACCGGCATCGGCGCGCAGATCAAACGGTTCCTTAAAAAAAACGAAGGCAGGGTGGACGCCGTGTATTTTGTACCCGCCTATACGGACGATTTTCTTGACGGCCTTGAAGCCTGCGATTACCGCCGGGCGATCACACTGCTTCATGACGTAAACGCCCGCGCGCTGCGCTGTCTTGAAAACGGCGCCCTTACGGCCATTGTATTTCAGGACCCGGTGCTTCAGGGCTACACCGCGGTAAGAACGCTGGAGAACATTCTGGAATCAATGATCAGGGAACGGCAACGGGATGTGGAAATAGCCCATACGCTCATTTTCAAAGAAAATGTCAATTACCTGAAAAACCACTACCTTCTGTCGGAACCGGACAGTTCCGGCGCCCTGTAACTTTTAGCGGCGCTGTTCGATAACCGGGTTACTAAACAAGTCCGCTCATTCCGCGGCGTGTCCCCCAAGAATGATCCCGCCGAAAAGGACCGTGAGCGGCGCCACCAGCGCCAGGCCAAAACAGCCGGCCAGGGTATGTACCACTTCGGAAGAAACCCAAACCATGTTGATCACATTTTCCAGGGGGACCCCTTGGGCAATAAAAGTCATGATCATGGCGGTGTACTCGGCGGAATAGGCCAGAAGCAGGGTGGTGGACATGGTCCCCGCCGCCTGCCGGGCCACGGTAAAACCGCTGCGCATAAGGGCGGCGCGCCTTATTGCCGGATACTGTTTTTTTATTTCATCCATGGCCGCGGCCACGTCCATGGCAAGATCCATCATGGCCCCGGAGGCGGCAATAAAAATACCGGCAATAAAAAGATGGGCCAGATTAAGATGCCCGAAGCCTGTGTACAAAAGGGTTTCGGTAAAGGGCCTTACCGCCCCGTGTATCTTGAACCAGAAGGTAAAGGCAAAAGCCAAAAGGGCGGTAAGAAACACTCCCCCCATGGCCCCGAGGAACCCGGCCAGTGCCCGGCGGGAAAGACCCCCCACCAGAAACATGATAAGGGCGGTAATGAACGTAACAATAACAAGGGAACCCGCGATAGGGTCCCAGCCCCGGAGCACCATTGGGTAAAGCACGCGGATCAGGGCCGCGGCGGAAAAAACAAAGGTAATGACAATTTTAACCCCCATCCATCCCATGATAATAACCGTAGCCAGCACAAAAACCGCACAAAGAAAAACAGTCTTGCCTGTACGGTAATGATCAATTATTTGAACATAAGAGATTTCCCCGTCTTCCGAAAAATTCAGCACCGCAAAGGCGCTGTCGCCCTTGACAAACGCCTTGTCAAGCTCCATTTTTCCCATCATGTTATTTGACGTTGAATGTATTTGGCCCTTAAAGCGTCCCGACAGGATCTCCGCCTCAAGCTGCTGTTCCCCCTGCCTTACAGGGCCTATTATTTTCAACT
>JAISEB010000211.1 GCA_031264395.1 Treponema sp.
ATGACAATAATACTCAGTTTGACACGCAACTTCATACTGCACCTCTTGTGTAGAATGACTGACCTGGAACTACCGTGAAAGACTGTTTTTTACCGGCGCAGAACATGGACTGAAGGCAGGCGCCCAGCCTCTTGCTCACAATCTATACAACATATGCGATAATCCGGGAATAGTCAAGCAGATTCGTTACAGCGGTCCGGGGCTTATCCGTCCGCTTTTTTTGGTATATCATGGGGAAGATATATGAATGGTAAAATCGCGTTTATTCCCGGAGACGGAATAGGGCCCGAAGTGGCCGCTCCGGCTGCCGCCGTACTTGACGCCGCGGGGGCTCTGTTTGGACATGTTTTTCACCGCGCGGAGCTTCCGGCGGGCGGCAGGGCCGTCGATGAAACCGGCGTTCCGCTGCCCCCCGAAACGCTGGAGGAGGCAAAACGGTGCGACGCCGTCTTCCTTGGGGCCGTGGGGGGGCCGAAATGGGACGATCTTCCCGTGAATCTGCGGCCGGAGCGGGCCCTCCTTGACATCCGGAGGGAACTGGGGGTTTTTGTCAACCTGCGGCCCGTGTCCCTTGCCGCCCCGCTTCGTTCCGTTTGTCCCCTTAAGGATGAAATCCTTTCCGCCGGAGGCCCCGGCGGGAAACCCGTCTTTGATTTTCTTATTGTCCGTGAACTTACCGGGGGAATTTATTTCGGCGCCCGAGGCAGAAGCGAAGACGGATCTTCGGCCTGGGACACGGAAAGTTATTCGCGTCCCGAGATAGAGCGCGTTCTTGAGGCGGCCTATGCCGCGGCGGCGGAACGGCGGAAAAAAGTATGCGTCGTTGACAAGGCGAACGTGCTTGAATCTTCCCGGCTCTGGCGCGAGACCGCCCTCCGCATGTCCGGAAGCTGTCCCGGCATTGAAACGTCTTTCCTCTATGTGGACAACGCCGCAATGCAGCTGATACGCGCCCCCGGATCGTTTGACGTTATTGTTACTTCCAATATGTTCGGCGATATTCTTTCCGACGAGGCGTCGGCGCTCACGGGTTCAATAGGGATGCTTCCCTCGGCAAGCCTCGCCGGTGTTCCCGGACGAAGGCCCGGCCCGGCCCGCCCGCTCATGGGGATATACGAGCCCATACACGGCTCCGCCCCGGACATCGCGGGAAAGGACATTGCCAACCCGCTTGGGGCTGTCCTTTCGGCGGCGATGATGCTCCGGTATTCCTTCGGGCTTGAAAAGGAAGCCGCCGCCGTGGAAGCCGCGGTGAATTCCGTGCTTGAAAAGGGATACCGCACGGCGGACATTTCAGGCCGGGGCGGGAAAGAAAGGCTTGCCGGGACAAGGGAGATGGGGGAAGCGGTAGTACAGGCGCTGGAGGAACAGGCGTGATCGTGGGCATAATCGTGAAGAAAAGATGCGGGCCGCTTTCCCGCGCGGCGGGCGCGGCGCGGGAAATCCGGTAGGGTACAGGATCATGCGGTACACGGGCGCGCGCATCCTCATTGAGGTTCTTGTTGAACAGGGCGTCGATACGGTTTTCGGCTATCCCGGAGCGGCGGTTCTGCATATCTACGATGAACTTTACCGCCAGCGCGGCCGCATACGCCACATCCTTACAAGCCATGAACAGCACGCCGCCCATGCCGCGGACGGGTACGCCCGCTCCACGGGAAAGACAGGGGTCTGTATCGCCACATCGGGTCCCGGCGCGACAAACCTTGTTACCGGCATTGCCGCCGCCTTTATGGATTCTTCCCCCCTTGTGGCGATCACCGGAAACGTGGCGACCTCTCTTTTGGGCAAGGACAGTTTTCAGGAAGTGGACATAGCGGGGATCTCCATGCCCGTGGTAAAGCACAACTGGATTGTAAAAGATCCCGGCGAGCTTGCCGAAACGGTAAGGGAAGCCTTTGCCGTCGCGGGAAGCGGCCGGAAGGGGCCCGTTCTCATCGACATACCGAGGGATGTCGCCGCGGCGGAGGCGGAATGGACGGCCGGGGCGTGTCCGCCGCATGCCGGGGCGGGAAGTCCCGCGGGCAGGGCGGAAGATCGCGCCCGCCGCCTTGCCGGGCGGAGCGGGCGGCGGACCTTTACCGGGGAAGATATAGAGCGCGCGGCCGGAATGCTGTCGGGCGCAAAACGGCCGGTGCTGTACGCGGGCGGCGGCGTAATAAGTTCCGCGGCCCACAATGAACTTGCCGCTCTTGCGGAACGCCTTGACGCGCCTGTTGCCGTGAGCCTCATGGGAATGGGGGCCATCCCCTCGGATCACAGGCTCTGCACCGGGCTTGTCGGCATGCACGGAACGGCCGCCTCAAACAAGGCGGTGCAGAAGGCGGATCTGCTTGCCGCCATAGGCGTCCGCTTTTCGGACCGGGTCACCAGCAGAACGGATCTCTTTGCCAAAAACGCCCGTATCCTTCACATCGATATCGATCCGGCCGAAGTCAACAAGAACGTACATGCCGACGCCTCTGTCATCGGAGATGTCAGGGACGTGCTTTCCCGGCTGCTAGAGGTAATTCCCCCTAGAAGCCGGGGCGTTTCGGCCTGGAACGGCGAAATAGAAAAATGGAAAGCCGTTGTACCCAAAGATTACCACCGGAAAGCGGCCCTGCATCCACGCCGCGTGATCCTCGAAACCGCGCGGAGGCTTGGGGACGGGGCGATAGTCGCCGCCGATGTCGGCCAGCATCAGATGTGGACCGCGCAGTTCTATCCCTTTTCGCGCCCCCGTTCCTTTCTTACATCAGGGGGGCTTGGCGCCATGGGCTTTGGGCTTGGCGCTGCGGCGGGCGCGAAAATCGCCAATCCCGGCCGCCCCGTCGTTCTTTTTACCGGCGACGGCTGTTTCAGAATGAACAGCGCGGAAATGGCGACGCTTGTTTCTTTCGGCATTCCCGTTCTTGTTGTCCTCTTCAACAACGGCGTACTGGGGATGGTCAGGCAGTGGCAGGAATTTTTTTACGGGGGACGTTATTCGGAAACGGATCTTCCCGCCCAGCCGGATTTTGTAAAACTTGCCGCCGCGTACGGCGTCAAGGCGTACCGCGCCGTCTGTGAAAAATCCCTTGGAGAAGCCCTGGACGGCGCCTTTGCGGAACTGTCGGACGGAAAGCCCGCGCTCGTTGAGGCGGTTATCGACAGGGACGAACGGGTGTTTCCCATGGTTCCCGGCGGAACGCCCATTGATGAACAGATCATGTGATTTTTTGGAGGAAGCATGAAGGCTCTTGCGTATACGGATCACGGCAAAGGGGAGACGGAAAGGGAGGCGGCCGCGTGAAGAACATTTCCGAAATGACCGCCGGGGAGGCTTCCGGCGTCCGCTATGTGTTAATGGACATTGACGACACCATTACCAGGAACGGAAAGCTCCTTCTGTCTTCCTACAACGCCCTCTGGAGGCTCCACGACGCCGGTCTCAAGGTAATACCCGTTACCGGCCGTCCCGCAGGCTGGTGCGATCTAATCGCCCGCGAATGGCCTGTGGACGGCGTGGTTGGTGAAAACGGGGCCTTTGTGTTTTGGGAAGAACCGCGGCCCGAGTCAGGCGGTCATGTTCACGGCGAGGGGCGGGCCGCGGAGGGCGGGCACGCGCCGCGTCTTCCTGTCCTTATGGCCGAATACCACCCCGGCGCGGTGCGGAACAATCATCCTGTTCTTGTCCGCGTCAGGGAGCGCGCCCTTGCCGAAGTGCCGGGACTGCGTGACGCGAAGGATCAGTTTGCCCGCCTCTTCGACATTGCCCTTGATTTCGCCGAAGAAGATCCTGTCCTTCCCCTGAGCGCCGCCGAAAAGGTCAGGGCCATAGCGGAAGAGGAAGGGGCCGTGGCGAAAATATCGTCCATTCATGTAAACGTCTGGATGGGAGATTACGACAAACTTTCAATGGCCGAACGTTTCCTGGGCAGCCGTTTCGGCTGGCGGCCCGAATGCGCCGGCCATGGGGGCGGGGGCGGGGAAGTCGTGTTTGCCGGGGACTCACCCAACGACGAGCCCATGTTCGCGCGTTTTCCCCTTTCCTGCGCGGTCGCCAACATACGGCGCTATGAAGGGCTTATAGAGGAGCTTCCCGGATTTGTCTCCACAAAGGAACACGGGGAAGGTTTTGCGGAAATAGCCGGGACTATATTACGGATGCGAGGTGTGTATGAGTGATGTAATGTCGGAGCTGGTTCTTCAGCTGGGGATCGTTCTTTTTGCCGTGCGGCTTGGCGGCGCTCTGGTCAAACGGCTGGGAATTCCGCCCGTGCTGGGGGAACTTCTTTCGGGCGTGGCCGTGGGGCCTTACGCGCTGGGCGGCATTGCCTTTCCCGGTTTTCCGCACGGCGTCTTTCCCCTGGGGGAAGGGCTCGCGGTAAGCCCCGAACTGTATGCCTTTGCGACGGTGGCGTCGATTATCCTGCTTTTTTCATCGGGACTCGAAACGGATCTTGGGCTCTTCCTCCGTTACTCGGTAGCGGGCGGCGTCATAGGAATGGGAGGGGTGATCTTCTCCTTTGTTCTGGGCGCTTTTTCGGGCGCGATTCTTCTTGACATTCCCCTGCTTGATCCCCGGTGTCTCTTTCTTGGCATTCTTTCAACCGCCACGTCGGTGGGAATAACCGCGCGCATACTTTCCGATCAAAAGAAAATGGATTCTCCCGAAGGCGTCACCATCCTTGCCGCCGCGGTTTTTGACGACGTGCTTGGGATCATCGCCCTCCTTTCGGGCAATCCTGGAGACGCCCTGCCGGTCTCCGCCGTGCTGGGCATAGCCGGCAAGGCTTTCGGCATCTGGCTCGGTTTTACCGCGCTGGGGCTCATTTTTTCAAAACAGCTTGCCCGCTTCCTCAAGCTCTTCAGGCACAGTTTTGATTTTTCCATCCTCGCGCTCGGCATAGCCCTGATCCTTGCCGGTTTTTTTGAGAAGCAGGGACTTGCGATGATCATAGGCGCCTACATAGCCGGCCTTTCGCTTTCGAAGACCGATATTGCCACGGTTATACAGGAAAGGATACACGGGCTCTATGCGTTCTTTGTCCCTGTTTTTTTCGCGGTAATGGGCATGATGGTCAACGTGAGGGAATTCTTTTCCGCCGAAGTGCTTGTTTTTGGCGTCATCTACACCGCCGCCGCCATATGCGCCAAGGTCATAGGATGCGGCGGGCCCGCCCTGCTTTTGGGCTTTAACCGCCGGGGGGCGCTCCGCATCGGCACCGGGATGGTGCCCCGTGGAGAAGTGGCCCTTATTATTGCCGGCATAGGACTTGCGTCGGGAATACTTGACACGAAGCTCTTTTCGGCCGTCATTCTCATGACGCTTGTTACGACGCTTGCCGCTCCGCCGCTTTTGAATTCGGCCCTCAGGATAAAGGGAAACGGCACGCGGAAACCCGTAAAGGGAGAAGACACCGCCACGGCCCGCTGGGAATTCCCGTCGGATGAAGTCGCGGACCTTGTTATGAATTTTCTTCTAAGGGATCTCAGGGCCGAAGGCTTCTATGTTCAGATGATGAACATAAGCAGCGGGATCAGCCACGCCCGCAAGGATGACATTGCCCTTTCGATAAACGAAACGGGAAACGTCCTTTCCGTAGAAACCGCCGGGGAAGATCTTCCTTTTGTCAAAACCGCGGTGTACGAGGTTATCCTTTCCCTCAACGAATCCCTTGCCAAGCTCGGGGAATCTTCCGATCCCAAAAAGCTGAAGCGGGAGCTTGCCGGCATGGAAGGCCGCGCCAGGGACGGCGCGCTTTCCTTAATAACCGAAGACGCGATAATTACTTCTCTTGCGGGAAACACCAAGGAGGAGATCATCGCCGAACTGGTGGATCTTCTGGACAGGAACGGAAAACTCGCCGACAGGAACACGGTCCTTGAAGACGTGCTGCGGCGCGAAAAAACCATGAGCACCGGCATGGAGCACGGCATCGCGTTACCTCACGCCAAGACCGGCGGGGTAAACGATATAGCCGTGGCGGTCGGTATAAAAAAAGACGGCGTCGACTTTGACGCCCTCGACGGCGAAAAATCGCGCCTCTTTGTCCTTACCGTTTCGCCCAAAAAAACCAGCGGCCCCCACGTCCAGTTTCTCTCCGCCGTTGCCGCCCTGCTTCAGGACGGGGAAACGCGTGAAGCCATGACAAGCGCCGTTTCCCGCGACGAGGTCATGTTTCTCCTGCGAAAGGGAAGGTGAGGTGAGCTGTTTAGGCACGGGCGCCGGTAAACGCGGAGGCTTCTAGGCGGCCTTTCGGGGGCTTGTGCCGGCCGGCTTTTTCCATCTTCTTGAAAGGTTCTTTATGAAATTACCGGCGGGCAGTTCAAAACAGTAAAAGC
>JAISEB010000247.1 GCA_031264395.1 Treponema sp.
TCCTTCTACCGCTCCTGTGTTCTTTGTCCAAGAAACTGCGGCGCGGACCGCGCCGGGGGGCGGCGCGGTTTTTGCGGGGAAACCTCGGAACTTCGCATCGCGTCGGCCGTAATACACCACGGTGAAGAGCCTCCGGTTTCGGGGAGGGGCGGTTCGGGAGCCGTTTTTGTTACGGGCTGTAATGTGGGCTGCGCGTTCTGCCAAAACGGGCAAATTTCGGGGGCCGGGCGCAACACGGCTAAAGGCGGAATGGGACGGGTTGTGGAGACGGAAGAATTTGTCCGTATCTGCCTTGCCCTTGAAAGCCGGGGGGCGGAAAATATCAATCTGGTTACCGGCAGCCATGCCGTCCCCGCTCTGGCTGCCGGTCTTGACGCGGCCCGGAATGCGGGGCTTGCCGTTCCCGTACTCTGGAACACATCGTCTTACGAAAATCCGGCCGTACTTGAAATTTTGAAGGATCGCGTTGACATGTACCTTCCCGATCTCAAGACGCTGGACAGGGATACCGCGGCGGAATTCCTCAACGCGCCTGATTACGGCGTACACGCCGCTGCGGCGATACTCAAAATGATGGAATACCGTCCCTTAAAGGTGATTATCCGCCACCTTATTCTTCCCGGTTATCTTGAATCTACCCGAGGGGTGCTTCGCTGGTTTGCCGCGCATGCCCGCGGCAGGGCCCTTTTATCGCTGATGACCCAGTTCACGCCCGTACCATGGGGGTCTTTTGCGGGCCGCACCGTCCCGGACCGTTCCCTTAACCGGGAAGAATACGATACGGCGCTCCGGTGGCTTGAGGAATTTGACATAGAGGAAGGTTTTTTTCAGGGATTAGAGGCCGAAAGGGACCGTGATTCCGTACAGGCGGCCGGGCCCGGCCTGTCCGTGAAACCGGACGCCCTGCCCGATTTTACGGAAATAAACCCCTTCGGCGTTCCCGGCGGAGAGCCTCCTCTGGCGGAACCGGTCTGGCACTGGAGGGAAGGTTTTTGCGGGATCGGGCAGGGGTACAAGAAGGAACCGTAAAAAGGGAGCGGTCACGGGGCGGTTCCCGGCGACCGCCGGATATAAATTGAAAAAAGCCGCATCATAGTATATTATGAGATTGTGTATACAAGGGAAATTCAGGAGGCCCGCGTTTCGCCTGTGGAAAACGGCGTCTTGCTGCAGGGAACCTGGGCCAGTGTCTTCCGGGAGGTAAACCTTCTGGACATGCGGTATCCCCTGCCCAAATGGATGCAGGACGCAAGGCTCAAGGAATGGGAAACGTTTCTTATAGGGGACGACCGTTTTTTTCTTGCGGCGATGCTGTTCAATGTCAAGCTGTACCGCATTGCCCGCGTGTTTCTTTATGACCGGGAAAAACAGGAAAAACTTTTGTTCTGGAAGGTCATGCCCTTTGCCGGCCGGTCCTTTCCCCGCAGGCTGGCGAATGATTCCATTGATTCGAGATCCTACGGTTTTTTCTTTCGTATCCATAACTGGCTTGACGCGGATACCGTAAGGCTTGATCTTGATATAGAGGCGACGCGGCGCCGGCCTTCTTTTACCGCCCGCGCCGAATTTGATCTTGACAGCCGGCGCTGTACCCCCATGACGGTTTCTTTGGCTCTTCCCGAATGGCGCGGCATGTACGCCTTTAGGGCGCTGACCTGGGTACGGGGAGATATGGTTTTTGGGGGAAAGCATATTTCCTTTGATCCGGCGAAGACCCTGGGGATCGTAACGGACGCCAAGGGGTTTTTTCCTTACCGTATGCGGTCCGTCTGGTGCAGCGCCATGGGGTTTGACGGGGAGGGGCGGCGTTTTGGCTTCAACATTGCCGAAAACCAGACGAGGGAGCCGAACAAGAACAACGAAAACGCCCTTTGGGTGGAAAACGAACTTTCGCCGTTACCGCCGGTGCGCATCACCATGCCCGGCGGCATCAATTCCGACTGGATCATTCAGGACGTGGAGGGCATGGTGGATCTGGTGTTTACCCCCCAGGAGCAGAACCGGAGCAAGGCCAATCTGATCGTCACCAGCGTTGATTATGAAATGCCCCTGGGAGTGTACAACGGCATGCTGACCACTTCCCTTGGAAAAGAGATACCGGTGCGCGGGCTTTGGGGCGCCGGTGAACGCATATATTTACGGGTGTAGGGATGGCAAAGAAATCCAGGGCGGTATATGCCCCAGGTGAACTAAACCGGGTCCGGGGAAACCTGGGAGAACTCGACGTCGAAGAAGCCAAACGCATGGCCAAAATTCTGGGGGGCGAGGTTGGCTACGAGCGTACCAAGCCGCAGGAAGAAGCCCCGCACAGGCACGGAGGCAAAACCAGGCGTGAAACGGTGGAAATGGTGGTTGGCCGCGGCAGGGCGCCAAAAAACCAGCCGAAACGCCGCGTCGAAGTAGTCCCCGAAGACGCAAAGATCCCGCCCAAACGGACTTTCCGCCCAAAGGAGGGAGATCCTGCCGACGATCCTTCCGTTCCGGTAAAGGTTTCCTATTTTGAGCGGGTCAAGATGGACCGGTATGCCGGGGAACCGGAATTCGACATCAAGTCTCCGGGCCAAATTTTTATCTCCATGCTGTCCATCTTCAGCGAGCCCCTTGATTATGTAAATCCGTCCTTTGTAAACAAGCGGCTTAATGAATATTACCGCCGCATAGAACGTCTTGTCGTTTCCACGAGAACCCTTTTTCCCAGGAACAACACCAAGCGCAGCGAGAAGCTCAAAAGGGTGTCTCCCTTTGTGTTTTCAATATTGGATACCATACGTTACTGGAACATAGAGCGGATAACCGGGGATATGGCGAAGATACAGTCTCATCCGCGCACGGTAAGGATTCTGGAATTTTCCGACATACTCAAGGCGGTTTACCGGCCCCTCTTTATTCTCGGGAAGCTCGATCCGGACATTCATATAAAGGGGGCCTACAAGCTTCTGTACAGGCTTCTGTACATAGAGAATCCCATGGACGCAAAGGAAAAATACCAGGAACATGTGCGCGCCGCCCTTGCGTCGTTTAATGACGTGCGCAGGGACATTCATTATTTTCTGTATCCCCTGTTGCTGAAGCTCCTTTCCGACCGGTGGCTGCCTTATGAGATGTTCTTCACGGAAAGGAAGAACCGGTTCATGGCTTTTATAAACGCGAACGAGACGGAATGTATTCTTCCCCAGGCGATAACCACCAAGGGCGCGGAAGCGGGGGAAAATTCCGCCGCCGGCAAAACGGAAAACGGGAACGGCAAAGATTCCAATGAGGAAGATGAGAACCCGGATTCTCCGGAGGCGGCCGCGCGGAAGGCCAAACAGGCCGCGGAAGAAGCGGGAAGAAAGGCGCTGGACCGGGGGCTTGCCATGCTGGAAACCCTTTTCCCCAGAGCCGGATGGGACCGGCTTTCAACCTTTCCCGATTTGTATTCCTATTTTGCCGATGTTTTAAACCTGAAAAA
>JAISEB010000013.1 GCA_031264395.1 Treponema sp.
AAGTATCCAGTAACCTTGGCGAAGTGGAAGCCCTCATCGTTCCCATGGAACTGGGCGCCAACGGCAAGATCGAAGTTAACGTCGCCATCCGCGAACGGTTAAAGTAAAGCGTCCCCTGTCCCAAACCGGAATCAGTTCAAAGAGGGCGCAAAACAGGTTGAGCGGATTCAGTCATTCAGCGACAAGCCGCTCCTGTCCCCTATGTGGAACTGGCGGGCGCTGACGATGGAGAAGGTACAGGAAAAGTTCACGCCGGATTATATGTCTGACAACTATATCGCGCGGCAAAATTCATAAGCGTGTTTCTGGAAAAAGTCATGGTCTGCCCCGCTTATTTATGGGTTTCCTCCGTACATAAACGGGTGATTTTGCAAATACTGTTATCAACATAAAAAAGCATACGATATTTACCGGCGCGGGAACTTACGTCAAGACTCCATACGCCGTCTTTCCCCTCCAGTTTGTGCGGCGTTCTGCGGCGGTATGATTCCGAATTGCTGAACGCCTTTAACGTCATTAAAATATCGGTCTCATATCCCTTGGGGATTTCCATAGTACATTTTTCAAGACAGACAGGGCGGGGAAAAAGGGGCGGATGATAAACCGCCGTACCAATGGTGTATTTCCGCGTTTTTTGCGCGGTTTTATGACTTGATTTCATCTTCGGTAAACTCAAGGTTGTCTTTGAAGAAGCGGTACATGGAATCGAGTGTTATTACGCGGCTTGGCCTTCCCGGGCGGTAAGCGTCTTTCCAGGGTGGTTCGCCATGGGTATAGTTTATGAGCTCCGGGCCGGACATCTCCCCGAAACAGGCAAGGGCCATATCAACGGCCCTTATTTCGTTCAGCCCCAGGTTGACCGGTTCGTCTGCCGGGGGAAGAATATCAAACCCGTATGATTTGTATTCATGGTATACGGAAGGCACTACCGGCCCGTAGTCCCAAGCTTCAATAGGCTCCGGGAAAAGGGGCGCCCTGTCGTTAAGGGTAAGGTGAACGGCCTGGCTGTAATAGAGCAGCTTCTGGAGCTTCAGGTTGTCCACGGGAAGAGATTTTATGATGTATTTCGCAACTTCTCCGGCGGCGGCCATAACGCCCTCCTTGCCTTAAATAATATCCCAAAACGCCGTCCTGTCAAGTATTTTCGCCTGACAGATGGTGATGCCTTGTAACGGCGGCTCCGCATTTTATCCTGCGTCATATTGCCTATCATGGCGGCGAAGCGGCGGTCTTCGGGGATGTTCTGGAGCATGGGGGTGATAGAAACGGTGATAAAAAAATCTTTTTTCTTTTTCCGGCCGCTTGACACTATGTTTCAAAAAATGTATTTTGTCGTAGAAAGTTGGTAAAAATATATCAGTTTTCGTTATTTTCCACTATTATAGTGGTTTCCAGGGCGGTTAGCTCAGTTGGTGAGAGCACTAGCTTGACATGCTAGGGGTCGTGGGTTCAAGTCCCCCATCGCCCAGAAAATTAATATCCCTGCGCTTTTGCATCCACTCAATGTGGGTATTCCAGTCCCCGACCAACTCCGCCGGTTCCAAATTTGTGCCGTAAAAGGCCGGAAAAAAAAGACGCGCTGATACCGGCCGGTGTGCGGCCGTAGTTTTGCCTTCGGCAAAACTACGCGATTAGCCTCAAATTAACCGGCGTTGTCCTCCGCGAATTTTTCCCGCATAAGGGCAAAGAATTGATCTACTTCCCCTTCGCCGGGCATCTTCTCTTCTTCGTATTGGCAAACGAGGTGTCCGGGGATTTCGGCAAGAAAGGGCGAGGGGCTGCACTCGGCGGTATTCTGCATACGCCGCCGTTTTCTGCAGCTTGTGATGTAGAGTTTGTCGCGGGCCCTCGTAATGGCCACGTAGAAAAGCCGCCGTTCTTCCTCTATGTTTCCCGCCTCTTCCTCAAGGCTCTTCTCGTGGGGAATGATTCCGTCTTCCGCGCCGGCGATAAAGACGACGGGAAACTCAAGTCCCTTTGACGCGTGTATGGTCATGAGGTTTACTTTTCCCTCTTCGTTTTCATCCCTGTCGTCGCCTGAAATGAGGCTTATCCGGTTGAGATAGGAGAAGAGCCCGGTTTCATGGTTATCGGGATCCTGTTCCCAGTTTTCAATCATCTTGATGAAGTGTTCGATGTTGGCGAATTTCCACCGGGCAAGTTTTTCGTTTTTGGCGTGTTCGGTTACGAGGTAGCTCCAGTAGTCTACCCTGTCGACAAGGAAACGGACGCTGCCCGAAAGGGTCCACCGTCCGCCGTCTTCGGCCTTTCGTCCCAGAAAAACGCCCCTGAAAGATTCCACGAGATCCGCAAATTCCTCCGCGTCGCTTTCCGCCGCCTTTTCCCCAAAAAGCATCTGCTGCCCGTCCCCGTTTTTCGAATGTAAAAGGGCGCTCCATATGCTCCCCCGGTTCTGCCGCGCGAGGGCCGAAAGGCGGGCCACGGAATTTTTGCCTATTCCCCGGCGGGGCGTGTTGATGATCCTAAGGAGGTTCACGTCGTCGTCAGGATTTGCTATTACCCTGAGATATGAGATGAGATCCTTTATCTCCTTGCGCTGAAAAAAACTTGTGCCGCCCGATACGCGGTAGGGTAGATTTTCGGCAAGAAAAGATTCTTCGATGTTTCTTGTAAGGGAATTGGTTCTGACAAGGACGGCAAAGTCGTGATAACGGAAACTTTCCCGTATTGAAAGGCGGCGTATCAGGGAGCCGATGAAACCGGCCTCCTCGCTTTCGGTTTCCGGGAAGAACAGTTCTATGGGCCTGCCGCCCGAGTTTCCCGACCAGAGCTTCTTTTCCTTGCGGCTGGTGTTGTGGGAGATAACCCCGTTGGCGGCGTCAAGTATGGTGCTGGTGGATCTGTAATTCTGTTCCAGTTTTATTTCAACAAGCGAAGGGAAGTCCTTTTCAAACATGATAATGTTTTCGTAGTTTGCCCCGCGCCAGGAATAAATGGACTGATCATCGTCTCCCACAACGCAGATGTTTTCTTTTTCGCCTTCTTTTCTTTTGGCCAGCATCTTCATGAGCCGGTACTGTACGGCGCTTGTGTCCTGAAATTCATCGACCATGATGTAACGGTAACGGCTTTGGTATTTTTCCAGAACCGGAGGGTGGTTTTCAAAAAGTTCAAGGGGAAGGACAAGAAGATCGTCAAAATCAAGGGCGTTGTAGATCTTGAGGCTTTCCCCGTATTCCCGGTACACGGGCTCCCAGACATCGTCGTCCCATCCTGACTGTCCCGTTTTGACCGCCGAAAAAAGCGCGCCCAGATTGTAGAGGTTCACCTTGTCGGAAAAGAGGCGGCATTCACGAAGGCACTCCCGTATGAGCGAGAGCTTGTCGGTTTCATCGTAAACGGAAAAATTTTTTCTGAATCCAAGGAGCTCGGCTTCCTCGCGGAGTATTTTAAGGCCGAAGGCGTGAAAGGTGGATACGGTAAGGCTCTGCAGTTTTTTTCCCGTGAGTTCTTTTACCCGTGTTTCCATTTCCCTGGCCGCCTTGTTGGTAAAGGTAAGCGCGAGAATGGCGTGCTGGGGAATTCCCTTTTCCAGCATGTTGGCCATGCGCCAGGTGATGACTCTGGTTTTTCCCGATCCCGCCCCCGCTATGATGAGCAGGGGGCCTTCAATGGTAGAGACCGCCTCCAGCTGGGGTTCGTTGAGTTCGGCCGCGAGGTTGAGCTTGGGCATGGATGATACCGTATCAGATACCGGGGGATTGGTACAGGCCGGCCTCCCGCATGACGCGGCAGATCATGGCGGCGGCAAGTCTTCCCGCCTTTCCCCGGTGGCTGATTTCGTTCTTTTCTTCGGCGGAAAGTTCCGCCAGCGTGTGGCCCTTTTCCGGCAGCAGGAAAACGGGATCGTAGCCAAAGCCGCCTGTTCCCGCAGCCTCCGTTCCGCTTACGATCTCGCCTTCAAGGCTTTCCTGAACCGTAAAGAAACGTTCCTCGCCGTACACCACCGCCATGGCGCAGATAAAGCGGGCGCTTCTGTTTTGGGCGTCTTTCAGTTCCTCAAGCAAAAGGACATTCCGTTCGGCGGCATCGAGTTTTCTGCCGCCCGGGTTTTCCGCGCCGCCCTGATTTTCCGCGCCTTCCGCCTGAACATTTTCCGCGCGGCGGCCGGTGTACCGGGCCGAATAAATCCCGGGCCTTCCCCCCAGCGCGTCTACGCAGAGGCCCGAGTCGTCGGCAATCACAGGTTCACGCACAATGCCAAAAAGGGCGCGGGCCTTGAGAAGGGCGTTTCCGGCAAACGTTCCGGCGTTCTCCTCGGGACAAAAAACAATGCCCGCGTCGGAAGGGATGCGTATACTGATGCCCTCCGTCCCGTGACGGCGCGGCAGCCCGGCTTCCGGCGCTTCCCTTTCTACGGGGATGTCTTTGAATATGGCGGCCAGTTCGGCCTTTTTGTGTTCGTTACCCGACGCGAGCCAGATGGTCATGGATTTCCCTTTCCGCCGTATTTACCGGGAAGCATCAGGCGGCCTGTAGCCCAGACGCCGCGCTTCGGCAAGATCCGCTTCCGCCTTGTCCGTTTCGCCCAGCGACCGCCGCGCGATTCCCCGGTTGTACCAGGCAAGCGAAAAATCCCGCTTCAGGGTTATGGCCCGTGAAAAATCGGCGACGGCCCCTGTGTCTTCGCCCCTGTAGTACCGGGCCGTTCCCCGCTGGTTGTACGCCGCCGCGTTCTCGGGCTCAAGTTCTATGAGCGCCGAAAAATCGGCGGCGGCCCTGTCGTATTCACCCTGTTCACGGTAGGAATAGCCCCGGTTAAACCAGGCGTCCCCGTAGCCCCGCTTCAGGGCTATGGCGCGGGTGTAATCTTCTATGGCCCGTTTTCCTTCTCCCTTTTGCGCGTAGGCGCAGCCCCGGCAGTTGTAGGCCGCGGCGTATCCGCCCGCAAGGGCGATGGCGGCGGTATAATCTGCAACGGCGCGGTCCAGATCGCCCCTTTCGTGGCTGGCCCTGCCGCGCGAAAAAAAGGCCTCGGCAAAATCGGCCTTGAGGGCGATTGCCCCGTTGTATTCGGCAATGGCCTTCGCGTATTCCCGCGCCCTGAAGTACCGTTCCCCCATGATGTAGGAGACGACGTGCCGTTCCACGCCCATACTCAGGAGCACATCGGGAGACGCCGTCTTGTAATTGACCGGATCGATTTCTTCCGTAAAGACACCCATACCAGGCCGTCCCCGTATGCCGCCGGGCAGAACGGGGGAGCCCGACGCGCCCCGCCGGGCCGCCGGTCCTGGCGTAACAGGCGCGGCGGGCGTATCAGGCGCGCCCCGCGCGGGCGGATTTTCCGCGGGAGGATCTTCCGCCTGAAAAGACGGTCCGGGAATTTTTTCCTCGGCCTCCGCCGTTTCCCGCTGGAGAGGGCCTTCGGGCCCCGTTTCGCCTCTCTCCACCCCGCAGGCGGAAAGCAGCGCGGCGGCCAGCGCAAGGGCCTGAAATTTCCGGAATGCCTTCATTGTACAGAGTATACACCGCGCATACGGGGAACTTCAATTGACGCACGAAAAATACACGCGTGAAAAATACGCGTTGACAACCGGGGAAAAAACCTTCAAAATTAAATGGTATGACCCAATCCTTGGAAGACTATCTTGAAATGGTGAGTTTTCT
>JAISEB010000021.1 GCA_031264395.1 Treponema sp.
GGTGTTGGGGCGGGGAATGTCATTGCCAACGGTATCGCGGCGCTGCTCGCGATAGTACTTCTGGCATACTCGAAACGCAGCGGGCGTTACCGGCTTTGCTATATCATTACCGTTGCCGGGGTTTTTATCGGGCTTTTTCCTTTTATGTTTTTCTCCGCCGGCGGCTATCACAGCGGCATGCCGGTCTTTTTTGTATTTGCCGTCATCTTTACCATATTTATGCTGGAAGGAGGAACCGCCGTCATTATGGCCCTGCTGGAACTCGCGATCTACACCGGCATCTCTGTCTACGCCTGTTACAGGCCCGGCGCGGTTGTGTTTTTCAAAAACGAGGAGGCGCTGCTGGCCGACGTGATCTTCGGTTTTGTTACGGTAAGCCTTGCGCTGGGAATCACGATGTTTCTTCAGATTGGATTGTACAGGGCTCATCAAAGGGAACTGGAAACGGCCCGTGAGGAGGCGCTGCGTTTAAGCCGGGTAAAGTCCGCCTTCCTTTCCAATATGAGCCACGAAATACGGACGCCCATCAATGTTATTTTGGGGATGAACGAGATGATTCTGCGGACAAATCAATGGGAACAGACGGACTCCGGCGGCAATGAGGCCGCGCGTTACGCCGGGGCCATTGAGAGCGCGGGGAAGACCCTGCTGGCCCTGGTCAACAACGTGCTGGATATGTCGCGGATTGAATCGGGGAAAATGGAACTCAACGAAGGGCCCTACAAAACGGCGGAACTTGTCCGGGAACTTTTTGTGATGGAACAGGAGACGGCGGCGCGGAAGGATCTGACTTTTACGGTAGAAGCGGATGAAAACCTGCCTTCGGAACTTTTTGGGGATGAAACAAGAATCAAACAGGTGGCGCTTAACTTCTTGAGCAACGCCTTTAAGTATACCGAAAAGGGAGGCGTTGTACTGCGGGCGAAAGGGAGAGGCGGCCCTGAAAATTTCCGGCTCTGTATCGAGGTTGAAGATACGGGCATCGGCATACGGGAGGAACAAAAGCCCGGTCTTTTCGGGATCTTCACCCGGCTGGATACGGAGCGGCGCCGGAATGTCGAAGGTTCGGGCCTTGGGCTTGCGATCGCGAAAGAACTTGCCGGGCTCATGGGCGGCAGCATCGGCGTTGAAAGCGTGTGGGGCAGGGGCAGCGTGTTTACCCTGGAAGTTCCCCAAGGTGTTTTGAACGCCGAACCTGCGGCCTCTCTTGCCGCTGAAACGGCGGTACGGCGGGAATACGGTTTTACGGCGCCTGACGCGCGGATTCTGGCAGTGGATGACAGCGCGGAAAATCTTGAGGTGGTAAGGGCGCTTCTTGAACGCACGGAGATGCAAGTAGACACGGTTTCAGGCGGCGCGGAGTGCCTCGCGGCGGTACAAAGAGAAACGTATCACGCGGTTATTATGGACTATATGATGAGCGGCATGGACGGGATTGAAACATTCCGCCGCCTGCGGGAGAAAGCGGCGCAAAAAGCCGCGCCTGAAATGCCGGTTATCGTCCTGACGGCTCACGCCGCCCTGGGCGCGGCCGGGCGTTTTCTGGATGAGGGCTTCGCCGCCTATCTTGCCAAACCTGTGACCGGGGCCGGTTTGGAGGCGGCGCTGCTGCGCATCCTGCCCCCCGGTCTGGTGCGCCGCAACGCCGCTCCGGGGCAGGGGGAACCTTTCAGGCCCACAACCCTTGCCTGTGGGGAACTGGCCGGGGCGATGGCGAAACATGGCGTTGCGCTGGAACAGGGACTGCGTTATTTTTCAGGCGACGCGGGACAGTACCGCAAGACCGCGGCGGTGTTTCTTAAAAATTATCCGGAACGGAAAAGTGAATTTCGGCGGCTTCTTGAAGAGCGGGACTGGACGGGGCTGCGGTTCCGCGCCCATTCCCTCAAGAGCAACGCGAAGACCGCGGGAGCGCGGAACCTCAGCGAAACCGCCGCCCGGCTGGAAGCGTACTGCTCAAACAGCGAGGATACAGGCGGCGGGGATGCCCTTATCGAAGGCGCGGCGGCCCTGCTCTTTGCCGAATGGGAGGAAATGAAACGGGGACTGGAAATTTTTGCCGGCTCAAAATAGAGCTGTTCAATAACTTCTTTATTGAACGGCTTCCGCTTAAAAGACAGATGACGGAAAAGGAACCGTCCTGTATATTCAAAAGGGAATGACAGACAGCGGTATGCCAAAAGGCCGTATCCTCATCGTTGATGACGACGAGGATTTTCTTGAAATGGCCGAATCATTTCTTGAAGGAGACTACGAGACGGCTCTTGCCGCCTCCGGCCGCGGGGCGCTGGAACTTCTTGCCGGGGATTACACGCCTGACCTCATCCTCCTTGACGTATCCATGCCGGACATGAACGGCTACGAAACACTGCGGAACATACGCGCCCTCGGCAACGCAGCGGGCGTTCCCGTCATGTTCCTTACCGGCGTGAATGAAACGGCGGCGGAACTCCGGGGCCTGGAACTGGGGGCGGTGGATTATATCACCAAACCCTTTGTCAAAGAAATACTGCTCAAACGCCTTGAACTCCACCTGAAGCAGGGCCGGGAACTGGCGGCCCTGTACCGGGAACGCCGCAAAAAGAAAAAGCCCTTGTCCATACCGCCCCTTACCCCCTGGGAACGGAAAATCGCCCTCCTTGCCCAGAAGCGCCTCAGCGGCGGGGAAATCGCCGAAGCAATGGGCACCACCGGCCGGACCATACGTACCGCCCTCAGTTTCATCTACATGAAACTCAACATCCATTCAAAACGGGAGCTTGCCGATCTGGATCTGGAATCAGACAGATGAGCCAATTCAAAATTCGATTCGTATTATTGATTTCATACCTGACACTTTGCTAGGTGACAGACAAATTATTTGCCAATAAATTTTCACCATAGGGAACCTTTAAAAACTTCGGTTTTTAGAGGTTTTCTTACCCCATAAGGAGAAACGTATGGCAAAAAAGATTTCCCGGTTTGTTTCAGGCGGAATGGTTTTCCTGTTAAGAACAAGCGCCCTTTTTGCCGGCGTCCTGTTTGCATGTTCCTGCGATTTTCCCCAGGCGGCGGGAAACGGGGAGGGCAGCCTCACGGTGGTTCTTCCCGGCGAAGGCCGGAGCGGCGCGGCCCGCTCTGTTCTTTCAAATGGTTTTACTCAAACTCTGCGTTACCGGATAACGCTGGCGGGGCCGGGGGAAACCATTGAACGGGACGCGGCGGGAGGAAGCGTTACCGTCTTCCTGCGGCCGGGGGTATGGGCCGTTACGGTAAGGGCCTGGGATTCCGCCGGCGTCCTGGCCGGGACGGGAAGTGAGACGGCAGTCGTTATTCCGGGACAACCGGCTTTCATAAGCGTCAGAATGGTTGTCGACGCCGCCTACGAAGCGGCTCTTGCGGATATTTATATTCATAATGAAAATGAACTGCGCAGAATAGGAACGGATTTTGCCATTGACGGTTCGATAGCCTTTCATCTGGAAAACGACATAACCCTGACCGGGCCCTGGACGCCTGTAGGCAATGGCACAACACCCTTTAGCGCCGTCTTTGACGGGCACGGCCATAGTATCACTATTAATTCCTTCGCGGATCTTTCCGCCTCATACCTGGGGCTTTTCGGCTATACCGACGGGGCGGCGATAAAGAACCTTAAGGTGCAGTGCAATTTGGGGACCGGCGTCTCCCCTCTGAATCTTGCCGAAACAGGACTCGTCTATATTGGCGCTCTTGCCGGTTACGCCGAAGATTCGGAATTTGACAACATTACCGTTTCCGGGTCCATCGGTGTTACCGGTCTTCCCTATATGGCCTACGGCGGGATTGCCGGGGCGGCAACAACAACTACTACTATCCAAAAAAGTTCTTTTACAGGGACTCTTTGGGGAAAGAGTGAAAGCAGCGGCGGCGGCGCCGTGGCAGGCGGCATAGCCGGGAATAGCTACGGCAGTATTACTGAATGTTACACTTCCTGCAAGGTTACGGCGCTTGGCGGGGCCGCCGCCTATGCCCAGGCGGGGGGTATAACGGGAGATGGAAGTGGTAGTATTACCCGCTGTTATGCGTGGGCCGTTGTATCCGCGTCCAATATCAATAATTCGTTAACCGTCGCCGCGGGAGGGATTTCAGGGCAGGGAGGCTCCATTTCGCAATGCTATGCCCTGGGTACGGTCAGCGCGGCCGGAAACGGCAGCCACCCCTATTGTTACTCGGGGGGTATCATCGGAGATACCGTGTTTACCGGCGAGTTTGTCGCAAACTGCGCGGCCCTGAATACGATGGTAACGTCAAGCGATTCAGACAAAGTCCGCCGCGTTAAAGGGAACGGGGCGGACCTCAGCAACAACTTCGCCGCCCCGGATGTGGGACTTTCCGGTAATCCAACGCCGGCGCTTGACCCGGGCGCGGCCGGCAAGGACGGGGAGACCTATGCCCGCGCCGCTTTTAAGGGACCATCGGCGGGAACGGTGTACGCTTCCGGCAGCCTCAACTGGAACTTCACTCCCGTAACCGGGGACTGGAAGTTCATCTCCGGTTACGACTACCCGGCGCTGTCCTGGCAGACTTTGCCGCCTGGAGACCCTTTAACATTCTAGGGGTATGGGCGGAGGCATGGGCTCCCGCGGCCGGAATTTATGGGTTTTGCCCAAAAACTCCCGGAATAAGGGGTTGTTCTGAAAGGACGGTCCCTTTTCCTCCTCTTGAAAAAGGCGGTGTTGCCGCTTATGATCGGAACTATGGAGACCATGACGATACCGGTATCGGAGGACATCCTCTCCGCGGCGAACATGAGCAAAGACGAGATGGCTGCAGCCATGAGCCGGGACTATGCAGTCAAAATGTTCGCGGAAGGCAGACTTACCATGACCCAGTCGGCCAATTTGTGCGGAATGAACATCTTCGATTTTCTTGACGCGCTGGCCGGAGCAGGCATACCGGCGGCGGATTCGGAAGCGGAAGATTTGGAAAAAGAATTGGCGTATTTTAAGTAACCATGCTCATTGTCTGTGACAGTTCGCCGCTCATCGCTTTGGCGAAATGCGATAAGCTGGATATTCTTGACCGTCTTTTCAAGGAAGTCTCTATTCCCGTGCAGGTGTACCGTGAATTTTCGGTTTCAGGAAAACCGGAATCTGCGAAAATGATAACATGGGCCCAGGGAAAAATTGATCAACCGGGGGATGCCGCTTTGTTGAGGGCACATACCCTGTCGCTTGGCCCGGGAGAAACAGCGGCCATCGCGCTTTATTGGGAAAAATCCGCGGATTTTTTACTTATTGATGAGCGCAAGGGAAGAAGAATAGCCGCTCAAAACGGCATAAAGATAATAGGCATAGCCGGTATATTAATTGCGGCAAAAAACAAAGGATTGATTGATGAAGTTAAACCTTTTCTGGATTTGTTGCTTCATTCATCCTATTATATTTCCGATTCTCTTTACCGGATCGCATTGAAATCGGCGAAGGAGTAACTGGCTGAAACCGGGCCGTAATTACTGGTCATAGCGGTATTCTCTGAGCGCCGGGCGTGCGTTATGTTCTCTTGATCACAGCTCCAGGGGCTGATTAGTCTAAAACCAGTGATAAGCGCAATTACCATACCCAAGAAAACCCACAGAGTTGCACGGAGAAACACGGAGGAAAGCCGAATAAATAACAAAAACTCCGTCGAACCAAAGCTTGGTAATTTCCCGGTATATGAAAATAAACGCCGCCCCCGGCCGCGCGCCCTCTTGTATATTTTTTGATTTTTCTCTATTCTTCTGGATATACATATATCGAATTGGGGGTTTTTATGAAAGTAGCGATTAATGGGTTCGGGCGCATCGGCCGTCTGGTTTTTCAGT
>JAISEB010000024.1 GCA_031264395.1 Treponema sp.
ACCGTTTTCATAAGCTGGTTTGAGGGCGGCAACGTCTTCCGGAGCGGCGTAACTTTCAGGCGTGAATACGGCAAGATCTTTTATTTCCAGCCGGGGCATGAAACCTACCCGGTGTACCACAACGAAAACGTCAGGCGTGTAATCATAAACGCCGTCAAATGGGCAAACCCCGCCGTAATCGCCGGCACGTTCGACTGCCCAAACGTGGAGGCCCTGGAAAAAATAGGGACGGTTAAATTCTAGTAGACAGAATATGCATTATGAATAGTAATGTGCGCACGTGAAATCCCATTCCCTTTTCAAGAAAAGTATTTTTTGGAGATGGTTTTGTCCGTTGTGAAGGATTTAATGCCCCGCCCTTTGTGTTTTGGGGCGTTCTTGCGGAACCCTCTCCGCCCGGAGGCTCATCTGGTTTTCAGGCGGAACAATCCGAGCCATGTAGGATTGCTGTATATCATGCTTAAATTCTGCTGGTCCTGTCCGGCCGCCACAATGTACAGGGAAATGTAACGGTACGGGTTGGCGCCGCCTGAAACGTCGGGGTTTATATTGAGGTTCGAGTTCGCTATCAGGTTGATGTCGTCGTTAAAAAAACGGTCCGGCTGATGGGTAAACGTATTTGACCGGAGCATGACGTCGGTGTAGACCGGCAGCATCAAGGAATTTATTGTCATGGTTGCCTGGCCGGGATCGGGAAAATCGATGAGAAGCCGGGAACCGCCGCTTAACACCAGATTGATATCCATATTTTGAAGTTCAAGGGTGTAATACCGGTAACGGCTGAATATGGCGTCAATTGAAGTTCCGGAAATGGAATCGCTTGACGTATAGGGCCTGATGCCGCTGAAGTGGTTCTGCAGTTCACCGCTGATGAAGGAAAAATTATAGCCTTCGGTAATTGTCGACAACTCCAGATAGGAACTCGTGTAGATATGATAATAAATTGAAAAATTGGTAAAGTACGCCACGGAAGAATAATTCGGAAGGTACACTTCCACCGAATTGGCAAGGCTGCGAAAAACATTCCCGACGGGTATCGTTTCGAGATGATAATAATCCTCAATGCCGCAGGCCGACAGCGCGAAGGCAAGCAACGCGGCGGCAAAAGGTCCGGCCGTCAAACGGCTTTTCGGTTTCTTCATTTTTTCATTTTAATTGTAATACAATAATTCTTGTTCTTGCCATGTTTACCCAGGTTATTTCAAAAGGAAATTTGCTGACGAGGGTACGGTACGCCTCAAGGGCGGCTTCGGTGTTGTTTCTGCCCTCCTCCAGCCGGCCGACGGAAAACTGCGCCCTGGCGGCCGAGGGAAAAGAAAACGAGGCGCTTTTGGCGTAATGCGCTATGGCGCTCTCCGTATTTCCCTGCTCTTCGGCGGCCCTGCCGGCATGAAAAAACACAATGGGTTCAAAATAGGTTTTTGAGGCGCTTTCGGCCGCCCTGATCCACGCCTGTTCCGCCTCCGCCCATTCTTTTTTATCCGCGTACACGGAGGCTGCAAGGGCCCAGGCCCTGCCGCCGGCAAGCCCCCTGTTCTTCCCCGCGAAGGAAAGGAGATCTTCAAGCAGGGCGCCGGCTTCCGCCTCTTTTGACCCGTCGCCGATGTTAAAACGCAGCGCCTCGTATCTTCCGTTAAGCTCCTCGGCGGCGGCTATGGCGTTTTTACGCAGAACGCTCATGATGCCCAGAGCCGCGATGATACACGCGGCGGCAAGCACAATGACGCCCAAACACAAGACAAGCGGCTTCCGCCTGTTTTGGATAAAAACGGCGATCTTCTCGCTCAGCCCGTATTTTTCAGCCGTAGTTGACATTGCCTTTTACTCCTTGGGATTAATATCCAGTTCTTTTATCAGCCGCGATAAATAGGTCCGCTGTATGTCAAGAACCCTGGCGGTTTCCGTCTGGTTCCAGTTGTTCTCTTCAAGCACTTTTCTGATGAAGTGGATCTTGAATGTATTAATGGCCGTCTTGAGGCTCCTGTCCCCTTCCTGTTCCGCCGTGCCCGAGGGGTACTTGAAAAAAAGATCCTCCCGGTTTATCCATTTGTTCTTGCCTATGACGCAGGCCCGTTCCACGCAGTTTTCAAGTTCCCGTATATTGCCCGGCCAGGAATAGGACAGCATGGCCTTCATCGCCTCGTTCGAAAATCCCTCAAACTGCTTTTTGGTTTCCCTGGTAAACTTTTTAAGGAAAAAGGACGCAAGTTCGGGAATATCCTCGGGGCGCTGCCTCAGGGGGGGAATATAGATGGGAAGCACATTGAGCCTGTAGTACAAATCGCTCCTGAACTCCCCCCTCTCCACAAGGGCGTCGATATCCTTGTTGGTTGCCGCCAGTATGCGCACGTTTACCGTTATGGAACTGTCGGACCCGACCTTCTCAAAAGTTTTTTCCTGTATCACCCTGAGCAGTTTTGACTGGAGGGAAAGCGAAAGATCCCCGATTTCATCAAGGAAGATCGTTCCCCTGTCGGCCATTTCAAAACGGCCCTGCCTGTTGGCAATGGCGTTGGTAAAGGCGCCCTTGATATGGCCGAAGAGCTCGCTTTCAAGAAGCCCTTCCGGCAGCGCGGCGCAGTTTACCCGCACAAAAGGCTCGTTCTTGCGGTTGCTGCGCAGGTGTATCTGCTCGGCGAAGATCTCCTTCCCTACCCCGCTTTCGCCGAGGATCAGCACCGACGAATCGGTCTTGGCCACCCTGTCTATGATCTCTATCTTTTCAAGGATGATGGGGCTCTTTGCCACCATGGTGTGGTAGCCCTGATCGGTTTTGAGCTGATCCTGAAGGATCTGAATTTCATTCCAGGCCTTTTCTATGCTTTTCGCGTTGGTAATGGCCAGCGCCGCCTGGTTGGCGAAAATTTCAAGCCACTCAAGGTCTTCCTGGACAAAATCTTTTTCATCTTTTTTGTTGAGCAGCTCTATGACCCCTATACATTCATCCTTGATCCGCATGGGAACGGCCATCATGGTTTTTGAGGGATAGTTGATGTGGTTGGAAATGGCGCGCAGATGCCGTTTGTCGCTTGATACGTCGTTGACGATGATGGACTTGTTGTGCTGCGCGACCCAGCCGGCTATGCCTTCGCCCAGCTTCACGGTGAACTGCTTGACCTCGGGCCCCTTGATCCCAAGGGCCACTTCAAAGTACAGCTCCTGGTTTTCCTTGTCCACAAGCAGCATGCTCGACGCCTCCCCGCCGCACAGCCGCGTTGCCGAATCAAGGATCTGGGTAAGAAGAGCGTGGACATCCTGATAATTCGAATTGATGAGAGTATTAATCTCAATGAGAGTATTGAATTTCTGAACGTCGATTTTTGACAGCATACCATACCATACAGTCTGACGCCCCCGGTTTAGTCAGTATCGGGACTGCCCTTTGATTTCAGAAAATCCCCCAGGGTAAAAGTGGAACCGTCAGACTCCTCCGCCGCCATATAGCGGGAAATTTCCTCCCGCTGCGCCCTCTTGTGGTAATCCCGTATTGAAAAAGCCACCTTCTGCTTGTCGGGCTGTATCTCCAAAACCACCGCCTTGATCTTGTCTCCCGGCTGGAACTTTTTGAGGGCCTCATCCGGATCTTCGTCGCGGTTTTCCGAAAGATTGGTTTTGTGAATGAGCCCCTCGATGCCCCCCGGAACGCGGACAAATATGCCGAATTCGGTAACGGACGCGACCTCCCCTTCCACCGGGACGCCCGGTTTGTAGGTTTCGGCAAAGCTCCTCCAGGGATCTTCGGAAAGCTGCTTGATGCCAAGCCGTACGCCGCGGTTTTCACGGTCAATGCCTATTACCATGACCTCAATTTCCTGTCCCGCCTCAAGTTCGCTTCCCGGGTGTTTTACCTTCCTCGTCCAGGACATATCGTCCCCGTGGAGGAAACCGTCTATCCCCTCCTCCAGTTCCACGAAGGCCCCGGCGTTGGTGAGCTTGACCACCTTGCGGGTAAGCCGCGTACCCACGGGGTATTTTTCCTCGATGCCGTCCCAGGGATTGGCTGTTACCTGTTTGAGGCCCAGCGACACCCTTCCCGCCTGCAGATCGTAACCGAGGATCATGCATTCCACCATGTCGTTAGGTTTAAGCACCTCTCCGGGTTTCTGGACCTTTTTTACCCAGGAAAATTCGGAAATATGGGCCAGGCCCTCTATTCCCTCTTCCAGTTCTATAAAGGCGCCGAAATCGGTAAGTTTGGTCACCTTGCCCTTTACAACGTCGTTGACGTGGTATTTGTCTTCGAAGTGCACCCAGGGATCGTCGGTAAAATGTTTAAGGGAAAGGTTGATGCGCTTTTCCTCGGGATCTATGCGTATGACCTTGAGCCGTATCTCCTGCCCTTTCTTGACAAAGTCCTTGGGGCGCGTCACATGCCCCCAGCTCATATCGTTAATATGAAGCAGCCCGTCAAAACCTCCAAGGTCAATAAAAGCGCCGAACGATGTAAAACTCTTGACCGTTCCGGTAACGTCCGTGCCTATGGGAGTGTTCTTTAGAAAATCGTTCCGCTTCCGCTCTATTTCCTCTTCCATCCATTTGCGGCGGTTGACGACGATATTCACCTTGCCGTCCGAATAGAGACGCTCCACGTAGAAACTGCTTTTGAGGCCGAGAAATTTTTCCGGCTTGTCTACCTTCTGCGCGTCCGACTGGCTTATAGGCAGGAACGCCTTTGCCCCCGCGCCAAGGTTGATGTCAAAACCGCCCTTGACGATCTTTTCGAAAGTCCCCTCAATGGTGGTATGATCCTGAAACGCCTGACGGAGGTTTTTCCAGAAGATCTTGACGTCGGCCTTCTGTTTGGAGACTATTACCTCTCCGTGCTTGTTTTCCTTCATGACCAGAATGACCTGAACGGTGTCGCCTACGGCGGGCAGTTCGGTAAATTCGGAAATGGGGATCTTGCCTTCGGATTTATAGCCGACGTCGATAAACACCTGATCCGCCGTTACCTGAATGACGGCGCCTTCAATGAGCTGGCCTTCTTCAAGCTGCTCAAGGGATTTTAGATATTCTTCCTGCAGTTGCGTCTGAATGCTGCCGGCCGAATCTTTCGCCGCGTCCATCGGACCAGTGTCCGATTCCACTTCCATCTGAGCCATTACTGTTCCTTTCCCTTTATCCATTATCTTCTGTACTAATGTGGCATAAACTTGTTCAATGGTCAAGTCCGACGTATCAATATAATCAACTCCGGGGGCCACCGCGAGGCTCCCTTCTTCCTTGTGCCTGTCTATTTCGTCCCGTTCCAGTATGGACCTGAGTATTTCTTCCGGGCTAAGGGAGGAAACCCCCTGCTCGAAGCGCCGTTTCGCCCTGGACTCCGCCGACGCGTCAAGGTAAAACCCGCATTCCGCCTGGGGGAACACCACGGTGGTCATATCCCGCCCCTCGGCCACTATGTTACGATCCCGCGCGATACGCCTGATATGCCCGTTTACAACGTGCCTCAGCGGCACTATAGCCGAAAGCGGCGCCGATAAACGGTCGATTTCGTCGGTATAAAGGCCGCCCGATACGTCTTCCCCGTCAAGGATCACCTTTCCGCCGGGGTACTCAAGGGACGCCTTTTCGGCGTATTCGACGGCCTTTTCAGGTTCGCCGGGCCCTATTCCCCTTTTCAGGCAGCCCAGAGCAAGGGCCCGGTAAAGGCTCCCCGAATTGATATAGATAAATCCGCTGCCGCCGCATGTCAGCCGTCCGGCCAAAAGCCGGGCTATGGTACTTTTTCCCGATCCCGCGGGCCCGTCTATGGCAATTACCACGATCCGCTCCTTTTATCCGGATTCCGGTTATCCGGACGCCGAATGTTGTGTTTTATGCCGTTCCCCGCCGCTTTGTCCAGCCCGGCCAGTTCCTCCGCGGAAAGCGGCCGGCTTTTTCCTTCCTCAAGGCTTCCCAAGAGCAGGGTTCCGATGCGGATGCGGCGGAGAAGAACGGGGTGAAGGTGAAAATGGGAAAAAACACGGCGTATTTCCCGGTTCTTTCCTTCCACAAGACGGATAGAGACCGATTTCCGGCCGTTTCTTGTGATTCCGAGCGCCCGGTAATCAACCCCTTCCACCGTTATACCGGTAGAAAAAGCCTCGCAGAGCGCGTCCGGAATGGGGCCGGATGTTTCCACGAGGTATTCCTTTTCTATTCCCGCCCCCGGATGCGACAGGCGGGCGGCAAAATTCCCGTCGTTGGTAAAGATGATGAGCCCCGAAGAAAGGTAGTCAAGGCGTCCGGCGCTGTAAAGCCGTTCCCTCATACCGGAGGGCAGGAGATCCAGCGCAAGGGGGCGGTTTTCCGGATCGCGGGAGGTACACATATAACCGGGCGGCTTGTTGAGGACAAGATAACGGAGGCAGGTTTCCGCGGCCAGCTCGCGGCCGTCAAGGCAGACCCTGTCGCCGGGGAGAACTTTGGTTCCCGGAACGCGCACAATTTCCCCGTTGACGGAGACCCTGCCTTCGGCAATAAGAAGTTCCGAAGAACGGCGGGAGGCTATTCCGGCGCGGGCAAGAAAGACCTGAAGCCTCGGGGATTTTTCACTCTTGTCTTCGATCTTGCTTTCGCTCTCTTTTTCGATCTTAACGCTCTCCATCAAGTTCAAATCTGTCCGCCTCGCTTTCGCCAAGTTTGGGAAGTTCCGCTATGCTGTTAAGGCGAAAGAGTTTAAGAAACTCCCGCGTGGTTCCGTACTGAACAGGCTTGCCGGGAATGTCCTTTTTCCCCACCTCCCGGACAAGATCTTTTTCAACGAGCATATGCACCATGTTGTCCGACTCGACGCCCCGCATAGCCTTGATTTCGGCGCGGGTCACAGGCTGTTTATACGCGACAATCGTAAGGGTTTCCATGGCCGCCCTTGAAAGCCGGGATTCGTTCCGCTTTCCGTACCTTTCTTTCAGCTGCTCCCAGTATTCTTTTTTGGGGGAAATCATGATTCCCCCTCCTATGCGGGACAGCTCCAGGCCCGAATCTTCCCGGCCGTATTTTGCCTCAAGTTCCGCGAGGGCCGCGTCCACCGTTTCCTTTGAAAGGCCGGATACGCGGCAGAGGCTTCCCTTGTCCATGGGATCTGCCTCCAGGTACAGTATGGCCTCAAGAAACGCCGTTTCTTTTTCCATTACGCCGCTGTCCTGAACGGCCTTATCAGAATATCCCCGAACATGCGGTTCTGAAAGACAACCGCCGTGCGTATCTTTGCCGCTTCGAGGATCGCGAGAAACGCGCATACTATGTCCATGACCGATCCGTTTCTGGCGACAAGATCGGTAAAGCTGCATTCGCCCCTGGTTTCAAGCAGTTCGGCCAGAAGGGTGATTTTTTCGTTTACCGAAATTTCCTCGTACAGATCGATGATGCGCTCCCCCGAAATATCGCGCATAAGGGCGGAAAAGGTCTTTACAAGATCCCATATGTCGGCTTCTTCCCAGAGATCTTCATCCGCGAAAGGCAGGGTCCTCTGGAGTTTTTTCCGTTCTATGACCCACTCGGCCTCCCTCTCCTTTTCTTCCATGAGTTCCGAAAGTTTCTTGATTTTCTGGTATTCGATAAGCTGTTCCACCAGTTCCCGCCGGGGATCGTCCGCGTCATCCTCATAAGTTTTACCGGGAAGAAGGGAAACCGATTTGATATACAGAAGCCTGGCCGTCATCACGTGGAATTCCGACGCCTCATCCAGATCGAAAACACCGGCGCTGACAATATAGTCGAGGTACTGCTCCGTTATCTGGGCAATGGGGGTATCGTAGATGTTAATTTCATTTTTGTTGATTAGAAAAAGAAGCAGATCCAGAGGCCCTTCAAATTCGTTCAGTTTGAAATGACGGGAATTTTTTTCGGCGCTTTCCATCTGCGGGCATTATACGCCCGCGCGGCGGATCTTTTCAAGTACGTCCCGGAGGTACACGCCGTCCAGGGGGTCCTGAGCGGCGGGAACAAGTTCAAGGAGCGGTTCCAGGGCAAAGGCCCGTTCTTTAAGGCGCGGATGGGGAATGACTAGGCCCTCTTCGGCCACAACCAGGCAGCCGAAGAGGAGTATGTCTATATCCAGCGTCCGTTCCCCCCAGCGCCGCTCGCGGCTCCGGTCCCGGCCGTACGCGGCCTCGACCGCGTTGACGGCGAAAAGGAGCTCACGGGGGCTTCCCCCGTAAAAACCCGCCGCGGCGGTATTGAGAAACGGCGGCTGATCGGTAACATGGAGGGGTTTGGTTTCACGGATCGAAGCCGCCCTTAACCCCCCGATAAAACCGGCAAGATCCTTTACGGCCGCCTCGATGATAAGGCGGGGACTTCTTCCGTCCGCGCCGTTCTTGTTGGAACCGATGCCAAGAACAACTTCAACCGGCGTCTCCATTTTCTTTGGGCCGGTCATGATGCGTACACCGGAAAAACGGCCGCGGACCGCCGTTTCCGGCAGCCCTTGCGGTTTTTAGAAGAGCCCGTCGTCGGGCGCTTCGGCAAGCGGGTTTTTCCGCGGCCTTCCGGGCCCCCGGCGTACCGGAAGGGGCTGCCCGCCCGCCCCGGAGGGCTCCGGGTACGGGACGGCCGGTTCCCCGGCGGCAAGACCCGAAGCCTGGCGCGGCGCGGGGCCCGCCGCGGCGGAAACCCTCCGTCCTTCCGGCCTCGCGTTTTCAGGCGGAAGCGCCTGAAACCCGGCGGGCTTGAAGGCGGTTTCAGGCCGGGCCGGAGCCGTATCAGGCGGCAAAGCCTCAGGCGGCGGAAGCGTATCCTGCGGCGGCGCGTCCGCACCGGGCGGAGAAGACGCGGCGGCGGGATAATCCGGGACCGGGGCGGCCGGTTTTACGGAGGCGGTAAAATCCCTGCCGGGGAACATGATCTTGCGGAGTTTTGTTTCCAGTTCTTTGGTAAATTCAGGATGCTGCTCCAGATATTCTTTGGCGCCGTCCCTGCCCTGGGCGATCTTTTCCTCGCCGTAGGAATACCACGACCCCTTCTTGTCGATAATGTTGTGTTTCGCGGCGGCGTCAAGGACGCTCCCTATGGCGGAGATCCCCTTGCCGAACATGAGTTCAAGTTCCGCGCGGCGGAACGGAGGGGCCACCTTGTTCTTTACTACTTTGACGCGGACCCGGTTGCCGACCGCGTCGTCTTCCCCCTTTTCTATGGTCTCGGTTTTACGGACCTCGATACGGACGGAAGAATAGAATTTAAGGGCGTTTCCGCCCGTCGTAGTTTCGGGATTTCCGAAGAAAACCCCTATCTTCATGCGCATCTGGTTGATGAAGATGATAATGCTGCGGGATTTTCCCAGTATGGCGGTCAGCTTACGCATGGCCTGGCTCATGAGCCGGGCCTGAAGCCCCATCTGGGCATCCCCCATTTCGCCGTTAATTTCCGCCTGGGGGGTAAGAGCCGCCACGGAATCCACCACGATGACATCCACCGCGCCGGAACGGACCAGGCTTTCGGTAATTTCAAGCGCCTGTTCCCCGGAGTCCGGCTGGGAAATCCACAGATCGTCCGTGTTGACCCCGAGGTTCTTGGCGTATACCGGATCAAGAGCGTGTTCGGCGTCGACAAAGGCCGCTATGCCGCCCATTTTCTGGGCTTCCGCTATGGCGTGAAGAGCCAGCGTGGTTTTGCCCGAAGATTCGGGCCCGTAAATTTCGATGATGCGCCCCCGGGGATAGCCCCCTATGCCCAAGGCTTCATCCAGCAGTATGGAACCGGAAGGGATGATTTCTATCCCCGTGGCGTTGGTACGGGACCCCAGCTTCATGAGCAGGCCGGAACCATATTGCTTTTCGATCTGCAGGCGGGCCGCTTCAAGGGCCTTTTCTTTTTCCTCGGCGGAAACCAGAGGGTTCCTGTTTCTGTCAGGAATCCTGGATTTTTCGGAATCGTTTGTCTTTGCCATTTTTCTCCCTCCCCCTTTATATGGCATCTCCCCGCGCCACGCTTTAATGTTTTTCAAAAAATATCATAAACAACCGGTACATAATACTATACGGATGTTTATATGTCAATAACAAAACAACCACGGACGACACAGACCAACACGGACAAAATATAAATTTGAAATTAAAAGCCCGGTTTTGTCCGTTCTGTCCGCGAGGTCTGTGGTTAAATTCAGCATTGTTGCCTTCGTCCGCGTTCCCTGTACTTTTTTTTCCGTATCATGTAAACTGTCTGTAAGATGAATGGTTTTGTCGTCGCCGCTACCCGTTCGATGGCGGACTACGCCTCCCGTGTGGTAGATCATCTTTTGAAATTTCCCAGCTTCGCCCCCATGGCCGATACCGTCAACGGGGTTGAGCTTTTGAAGATCGACTGTTTTGCCAACGGCGAAATGGAAGCGGTGGTCACCCGTTCCATACGCGGCCAGGAGGTGGTTCTATTTACCAGTTCCGCGAGGAACAGTCAGGGCATAGGGGTTGAGGCAGCCAAGATCGAACTGTACCACGCCGTCGACGCCCTGAAGCGTTCGCAGGCGGAAAAAATAATTGTTTTTGAACCTTTTGTCTCCTGTTCGCGTTCGGACAGAACCACGCGCCGCAATTCGGTGGGACTGTGGGTGCACGTCAAGATCCTCGCGTCCCTTGGCACCTGCCATTTTGTGACCTATCAGCTTCATTCGGACAAATCGAGATCCATGGTTGACCCTACCATCTGTCTTGTGGACGACATTCCCGCCCTTACCCTCCTTAAAAAATACCTCTGCGACGTGTATATACGGAACACGGAAACGCTTGAAAATGTGGTCAGATCCCGGTGGGCCTTCTGCTCCGTTGACGCGGGTGGTGAAAAACTGGCCCGGGGCTTTGCCAACGCGTTCGGCGCCCCGCTTGTGGTGGCGCACAAACAGCGGGACTATTCAAAGTCCAACACCATCGAGTCCATCAACATACTTTCGGCCGAACCGCTTGAGAACAAGGTGCTGTGGATAGTGGACGACATGGTTGATACGGCAGGCTCCGTGGAAAGCCTTATCCGCACCCTGAGTTCGCACCGGCCGGCGGAGATCAACGTGCTTGCCGTTCACGCGATACTTTCGCCGCCCGCGGCGGGCCGGCTTTCCCGCCTTTCGGCGGAAGGGCTTCTTAACCGCATCATCGTAAGCGATACGGTATGCTGCTCCCAAAGCGGCGCTTCTTCCGAAAAAATCCCGAATCTTGAGGTTGTTCCTTCCGCGGAGCTGTCCGCCCGCATCGTGCGGACCATTGTGACCAACGCGTCGCTCAGCAAACTCATGCGGCCCTTTGACGCGGGCATCTACCTGAAGTCGCCGAATCTGTTTAATCAGTGATTATAAGAGGCTGTTCCGAAACTTCAGTTTTGGAACAGCTTCTTACCCCGGAGAAAATTGCATGAGAGGCAAATGCCTGCCTTACAAGAAATTGGCAATTTTCTCCAAGAGCTTGTTTCAAAACCAACCGGGTTTTGAAACAAGCTCACGAATCAATCAGTATTGTTACGGGGCCGTCGTTGGTGCAGGTCACGTCCATGCGGGCCTGAAAAATCCCCGTCTCGCAGACAACGCCTTCTTCCCTTATTTTTTCAACGAAGCATTCGTAGAGGATTTTCGCGTCTTCGCTTCCGGCGGCGGCGCCGTAGAAGGGACGCCGTCCCCTTGAGGTATCGGCAAGCAGGGTAAACTGGGAAACGGCAAGAACGCCCGCGCCGCCGCCGCCCCGGATTACGTCCTTTAACGAAAGGTTCATCCTGCCTTCCTCATCGTCAAAGATACGGAGGTTGACTATTTTTTCGGCAAGCCGTCCGGCGTCTTCGGGAAGATCTTCCCGGGCAACTCCCAGATAGACAAAGAGTCCCGCCGCTATGCTTCCCGCCGTGCGGCTGCCCGACAGAACCGACGCGCCGCGTACCCGCTGGACCACAGCCTTCACGGAACGGGGGCGCCTTCCGCCGGAAGGCCGGACTGGTGTACCGCCAGGCCTTCAAGCCTGAACGCCATACCGTCTCCCGGGCCGGGCGCGATGCGGCCCAGCACTTCCAAGGGCCGCCGGGGGTTAATGGAAACGGCCCTGTCAAACACCACCGACACAATGCCTTCCATCGATTTCCGCGTATCGTAACCCACCAGAAAATCAAAGGAGGTACGTTCCGGCAGCACTTCCACGTTGGTGGCCATGCCGTTCCAGATCACATGACAATCCCTGTAAAGCAGGGGTTCTTCCGCGGCGGCGGAATAGGGAATGTTGTCCTTCCGCACAAAGGTATCGAAACCCGGAACTTCCATATAGGAAAGGAGTATCCTTGCCTTGTTCTTGACCGAAGGAGCGGCGTTCGATTCCAGTATGCGGTTAACATTCACCCTTGCCGCCTCGTCGCGGTATTCGGTAAAAAGGGAAAGGGCCCTTTCGTAAACGTCAAGCACCTGGGATCTGGTAAGTATGTACGCGTAACTGCCCCCCGTCTCAACCGGCTGTTCCCTGTCCGCCCTGTCAAGAAGGCTTCCGGCGGAAAGCGGCCTGTTTCCCGGCCTTACATTCGGGCCGGGTATCACGGCAAAACGGACAAGAAGCCCGTAGCAGGCAAGGGCAAGAACGACGGCGGCGGCCGCGGGGATGAGTACGCGATCCGCCGTCAGGGGAAGGCCGGGCAGAGGGGGAAAGAGGCGGGACAGTTTTCCAGAATCCGTCCACACCGAAAGATTGTCGCTTCCGGCGTATTTTCTGATGATACGCAGGGCCCTGCGGGCCGTGCCGTTTTTTTCATCCTGTTCCTGCACTTCAAGGTAATAGTCAACAGCCTTGTCCGTTTCCCCGCGGCGAAGATAAAGAACGGCAAGACCAAGAAGCACGCCGGTATTGCGGAGCCTCAGCTCCCGCGCCCGCTTGAAATTGGTAAGGGCCCCGCCGAAATCGCCCGCGTAGAGAAAGGAAACGGCGAGGAGATAGTAATAGCGGAAGGAACCAAGATAACGGTCCGCCTCCGGCTCGAGGGTTTTGACGGCGGGGTAAAATTTGCCCCTGCGGGCAAGCCGTGTCGCTCTTGTCAGAACAGGATCAAGTTTCATCGCCGCGTCAGGGCAGGTTGTACCGTGTCCTCAACCGGGCGATCTGGGCTTCCATGGCGCCCAGTTCATCATCGGTAACAGACAGCGTTCCGGCAAGACAGGCGTCTATCCGGGCAATGAGTTCCCGCAGCAGGGCGAGATCCTGTTCCTGGGCGCTCGCGTTCGCAGCGGTTCCCGTCCCGCCGTCCGCCGGTAAAGACGAAACAGGCGGTGAAGATGGCGAAAGGGGTGAAGACGGTGAAAGCGGCGAAGACGAAGCCGGCGTTTTACCTTCCGCCTGATCCGCCTGATCCGTTGTACCCGAAAGGAGCCCGGGCGGGGCGGACAGCCCGCTCTGCCAGGCGGTGAAACCCGCGCCGTCTTCGGCGGCAAGGAGCAGCGAGCAGGAACGGTTCTGCCCTCTTGCAAGGAGAACCGGATCAAAATAGTACGAAACGGCGGAATCCCCTATGGAATAGGGAAGGTAGTTGAAATTCCTTCCCGGCGTGTAGTTTATTTTCCAGGGCGCCTCGCTGAGCCGTTTCCAGTTGGCAAAGTGAAGAAGATCGGGCGTTTTTTCGACCCCTTCGCTTATGCTTCCCATGACCGAAAGCCGGTCGTTTCTTGATACCCACCGCCTTTCCGTTCCCCGCTCTATGGCCGTTTCGGAAGTAACGGGCCCCGTGTCGGTGATGAAGGGCGTCCCGGCGTTCCCCTCCCCAAGGCTCGTATCAAGCAGCACCCTCAAACCCACGAGCGCTTCCCGGGGATTCAGGTTTACCGCCCGTATGGTTATTTGAACTCCGTTTGTCACGGCGGAGCCCGGCGTTCTGATAAAGGAAAATTCCTCCGTTACCGTAAGGAAGGACGATTCGAAGATCAGCGCGGGATTTGTTTCAGTTCCCCCAATACGGAAACGAAACGACGCGGAGTCCCCCAGCTTGTAGGCCGCGTCGTTGAACATGACGCCGACAAAACTGGTACGGGGGTCCTGATCGACAAAGAACGGCTCGTATCTTTCGCTGGCAAAATCGGAAAGATAGTACAGGGAAAAACGGCCCGTCGTTTCGTGGAGAACAAGTTTGATCCTCCCGTTCCGGTATTCGGCCCCGAAAAGGCCCCCGGAAAGAAGGACGGCAAACGCGCCGCACAGAAACACGCGCCGCATGGCCCCGCGCGTACGCAAAAAACACCGCGCGCCGCCCCGCGCGCGCCTGTCGTTGAAACGGATGTTCACAGCCCCCCTCCCCCGCCGCTCCGGCCTGACCTCAGAATGCCGTCTTCCATCCGCCCGGCCTGGTTTCTCAGTTCGCGCAGCCGCCGCTGTCTGTCCGTTTCGCCCGTCCCCATGCCGAGCATGGCCTCAAGTTCGGCTATGCGCGCCTGGGCGGCGGCAAGCTCGCTCCGGTAGTCCCCGCCTGGGGAGGCAGGATCTTCCTTCATCATCTCGGCAAGCCGTTTCTGGTAGGCGATAAGCGCCTGATCGTAGGAACGTTCCCGGCGCCTGAAATCTTCCGCTGTATTAAGGGATTCCTCATGGCTCCATTTGAGCAGTTCCAGCAGTTCCGATTCCCTCTTCTTCTGGTTGATAAGGGCAAGGCGGTAGGCCGAGGCCTCGTATTTGGCGCTCTGGGGGTACTGTCCGGTGATCTTGGTAAAAAGATCCCTCGCCTGATCAAGACGGCCCAGGGAAAAAAGGCATTCCCCCATCCAGTCCAGGGCCGCGGCCTTCTTGACCCCCTCCTCGCGGTCGGCGTATTCCCTGAGGAGGATCACGGCCTCGTCATAACGGCCCAGATAATAAAGAACGCGGCCTTTGTGGTACGAAGTCTCCCCGGAATATCCCGGAAAGATCCTCTCCAGTTCTTCCATATCCGCAAGGGCCGCCTCATATTCACCGGCGGAAAGTTCCGCGAGGCCTGTCCAGTACAGGGCGTCCGCCCTCCCCTTTTCGTCCAGGGCTTCCGCCCCGGCCCGGCGCAGTTCAATGACCGCCTCCCTCCAGCGGGACTCCCCGTACAGGGCTATTCCCCGGTCAAGGAGAGATCCCCGTGAGGCTTGAGAAAAAACCGGGCTTCCGGGCAAGAGAATCATAAACATACACAGCAATGCGCATGAGGCTTTTTTACTCATCCATGACGCTCCTGTATCGATTTTCGGCAGGAAATACCCTTCATATGAGCCGGTTCCGCCAACAAACGGCAGCGGCAAACAACACCGGAGGGGAATTCCTCAGCGGGGCCCTCCCCCAAGCTTCCGCACCATGGCCGCCTTGTCCTCCGCACCGAAGAAAGCCGAACCGGCAACCAGCACGTCTGCGCCCGCTTCCCGCGCCGCCGGGGCGGTTTTTTCGTTAATCCCCCCGTCCACGGAAATAAGGTAGCCGTAGCCCCGTTCTGTCCGTATGCCCGCAAGCGTTTGAACCTTTTCAAGACACCTCGGAATGATCTCCTGCCCGCCGAAACCGGGATTCACCGTCATGACAAGGACCAGGTCGGCAAAGGGAAGCAGTTCCTCAATACTCGAAACCGGCGTGGAAGGCACGATGCTTATTCCCCCTTTTCTGCCCAATGCCTGTATGGACGAGAGGGTCCTGTGCGAATGGATCACCGCCTCGGGATGAAACGTGATGTAATCCGCCCCGGCCCCGGTAAAACCGGGAATAAGGGAATCGGGATCGTCCGTCATCAAATGAACGTCGAACACCGCCTTTGAATGGGGCCGCAGATCCGCGGCAGCCTTGGGGCCGAAGGTAAGATTGGGAACAAAGCGGCCGTCCATCACGTCAAAGTGCAGCCAGCGCGCCCCGGAAGCGTCTATTTCCCGGGCTGCGCCGGCCAAATCGGAGAAATCGGCGCTGAGTATGGACGGCGCGATGATGATTTCTTCCGTTCCGCTGTTCGGTTCCCGCATACTTATGATGATACGCGCCGGAAGACTGCTTGTCAAAGCCCCGAAAAATGTTATACTGAGAAGGATACAGTTTCTACCAGTATGTTGAAACAGATCAAACTATGAGTACAGATGTTTCGGTTGAGGGGCTTGTTCAGAAGGCCTATAATATGCTGAAAGCCTCAAACGCCGCTTCGGCCCAGGAAGCGCTGGAGGAAGCCCTTACGTTTGATTATGATCATCTCGAGGTAAAGTACGGACTTAAATGCCTTAACTGGTGGATTCAGCAGATGCGGCGTGTGCCGGAATTGCAGGACCCGTACGACAAAGGGGGGTATATCCTGTCACAATGGAAGCCGTATTACAGTTTTCTGGATCACTACTTTACCGAACATTACGACCGCTGCCAGTACGCAATCAGGATCTTTGTGTATTCCGCCGCCTTCGAATTTTTTAAGGAACTGCTGGAAGAAGGAAAGCGCGATCCGGGCATTCTCCTCCAGGCGGGCCGCTGTTACAAAGGAACAGGCAACTATGAGGAAGCGCTGGTTTACCTTAAAGAAGCGGCCGGTTCCATGCGGGAAGACAGCGAAACCCTGGCGGAACTGGCCGATGTCAACGCCCTTCTTTCGGAGCACCGGGCGGCCAAGGCCCTTTTCAGGGAAGCCTTCTTTTTCGATCCCCAGAAGATAGAACTGAGATCCATGGAATCTGAAATGATCGTGCGGCTCAAGGACAAGGTAAGGGAAATGGGGTATTCAGGGGCGCTTCTCGCGGAATGGCTGCCCGTGTACGGCTGCCTTTTCGGGGTGTTTTCGGTAAAGAGGGAACTGAAGCAGGCGGAATTGGGGAAGCTTAAACAATCCATCTTCTCCCTGGAAAGCGATATCCGCTCGGGCGGCAAGACAAACGGCTTTCTTAAGCCCCGGTTGATAAACCGGTATTTCTGGCTCATCGATCATTACGAGAACATCCGGGAAGATCCGGAACTCATCGAGGAAATCATGCTGAAAATCAAATTAATCGAGCCGGCTGTTTACGAGCGGTATACCAGGTAAGGAGTTGCAGATGTCTGAATCTCTCCCGAAGAATGTGCAGGAAATGCTGAACGAGGAAAAATGGACCAGAGCCGCCCTCAGCAATTATTCAACCAGCCAGTTTAAGGAACTTGATCTTGTCCTGAAAGAGGCCCGTGAAAACCGGCAGGACGACGAGCTTAAAAAAACCTGCGACGAGCACCTGCTTCACACCAAGAACAGCATCATTGCCCTGTACCTTTCGGGGATGATAGCCCTTTCCCGCCAGCTTATTGACGACTCGGCCCTGATGAACCTTGTAGCCATCTTCGTGGACAACCACAAGTGGAATATCGTCAAGTACCTGTGCGACGGGATTCTTGAATACGGCGAGTCGAAATTTGCCCTGAGGACTCTGGCGGAGTATTACAAAAACGACAACGCCGAAGAGCCTGTCTACGAAATCTGGGAACGGCTTGTCAAGGTGGATTACGAAGAGGCGGATCTGGCCAAATCGCTGGCGGAACACTACGAAAAAGAGGGAAACGCGGGCGCGGCCGTGGACTACTACAAAAAGGCCCTTCACCGTTACATCAACAAGTCGCTTTTTACCAATGTGCGTGAAATCTGGGAAAAGCTTCTTGTCTACTGCCCCGAGGACATCGATTTTTTTCTCCACGTCCAGAAACGCATTGCCAAGAACATAAGCGAGGAAAAAGCCGTTCTTCTTTTGCAGGATGTGTACGCCGTTCTCAAGGACAGGGATGTCAATACCGCCATCGGCATTCTTAAACTCATACTTCAGTACGACGAAAAGGACACGCAGGCCAGAAAGGAAATCACCGAGTGTTTCAGGAAAAAATACTCGGGCCACAGCCAGCTTGAGGAATACATCCGCGTGTCGAACCTTACCCAGAATTACAGGAACGTCCACGAGGCCGTAACGGATTTTGAAAAACACATCGCCTTTGACAGGGGAAATTTCGTCTATCACCGCACCTGGGGAGTCGGCCGTATCGCCAGCTTCCGGGGGGATGAAATCGTCATCGATTTCGCGAAAAAGCGCGATCATTCCATGTCCCTTAAAATGGCGGTCAACGCGCTGCAGACCCTCTCCAAAAACCATATCTGGGTGCTCAAGGCCACCTGGAAAAAGGAAAAACTCCACGACAAGGTCAAGAACGACTATGTGTGGGCCCTGCAAACGGTGATCAAGAGCTTCGGCAATTCCTGCGACATCAAGCGGATCAAGGCGGAGCTGGTCCCCTCTGTGCTTTCGGCCGGGGAATGGACGTCCTGGAGTTCGCGGGCGCGGGAGATCCTCAAGTCCGACCCCGGTTTCGGGGTCAGCCCCGACAACATAGACATTTTTACCGTCAGGGACAGGCCCATCAGCATAGAAGAGAAACTGTACAACGAATTCAAGGCGGAACGGAATTTCTTTGAACGGGCCGCCACCGTGCGGAATTTTGTTTCGCGGAAGGACATTGAGCCTGATTCGGAGTATTTCACCGAAATGTTCGCCTATTTTGCCGGGTATCTCCGTTCCCGCGGCCAGATAACCGAACAGGTGGCCGCGTCCTTCCTTCTGGTAAAAGATCTGGTTGCCCGGTATCCCCATCTGGGTTCCGGCCTTTCCCTTAACTTCCTTGAAATCTTCGACGGCATAGAGGACGTGCCGGCGCTGTTCGAGGACCTCAGGGACAATAAATTCAGGGAGGAATTCCTGGCTCACGTTAAACTGTTTGTCCCCCTCTGGGCCGACATTTATGTCAGCCTCTTTCCCCATGCCCTGCTTCCTTCCATCATCGACAATCTGGTTGACGAAGGGTATTCGGACAAACTTACCGCCATGACGTCGGACTGTTTCGAGCATTTCAGGGAGAACCGCGAGGCGGTCATATGGCTTTTCAGGAACGGGGCCGGGAAGGACTGGTACGAAAAGGCGGGAATTCCTTTCGACAGGCAGCTTATCACCCTTATCCACATCCTCGATCTTACGTTCCGGGACATAGAAAACCACCGGGACACCACGGAAAACAGGAAGATAAACAGGCAGGTTTTTACGATCCTCTTCAAGGAAGACACGCTGTATTCCTTTATGGACGGGGCGGACGACGATACCATCATACGGCTCTTTACCCTGATCAACGACGTCAAGGACCTTGATCCTGCGGAAAAACTGCAGCTCAGGGACCGTATCGCGAAACAGCGTCCCTCGTTTAAATTTTTCGGGGATACCGAAAAGGCGGTTGTGCCGCGCGGCCTTATTGTTACCTCCGCCATGTATGGGGAAAAACAGCGGCAGCTGGCCCATATCATGGACGTGGAGGTTCCCGCCAACTCGAAGGAAATCGCCTTTGCCCTGTCCCTCGGGGACCTGAGGGAGAACGCCGAGTACAAGGCGGCCAAAGAAAAACAGGAATTGCTTAATTCCACGGCGGCCAGGCTCAAGGACGAGATTGACCGGGCGCAGCTTTTTGATCCGGCCACCGTCAACACAAGAAGGGTGTCGTTCGGGACTGTGGTAACGCTGAAAAACGTCGCCGGCGGGAAAAAGGAAAAATACACCATTCTGGGACCCTGGGAGTCTGATCCGGACAAAAATATTATTTCATACCTTTCTCCCTTCGGAGGGACTATACTTAACAGGGAAGCGGGTGAACAGGTTGATTTTTCAATTAACGATGAAAAGGTATCCTATGTGGTGGAACGTATTTCGGCGGCGGATTTCTGATTCCGGCAAACGGCGCGCCCTGCCGCGGGATACGCCGCGGAATCCTCCCCGGAATACACCCCAAAAAGCAGGTGCGGTATGAAAAGAACGTTCTTTGTCCTTGTGGCGCTTTTTTGCACGGTTTTTTCCGCGTCCGGCCAGAACTCGGGTCCCGTGGATCTGATACTGGTGCTGGATACGTCGTCCAGCATGAGCGGTTCCTACCGGGAGGTGAATGATTACCTTGCGGGGCCTTTCCTCAGGGAATTTCTGCGTATAGGCGATACGTTCCACCTTGTCCCCTTCGCGGGGGAGGCTTTCGTTGACATTTCCCGCCGCGTCGAGGGACAGGGGGATGTCCAGACCATACTGGGCCGGATATTCCTGGCTTATCCCATGGGGCCGGAGTCGGATGTGGAAGGGGCCCTTTCCTGTGCCGAACAGTACGCGTCTACCCTGCCCGCTTCGCGGGGAAAGAAGATAGTCCTTGTAACCGACGGAGGGAACGTCCCTTCCGTGGCTTCCCTTGTCGACGCGGCGAAAAGGCGCCTCGAGCCGCGGGGAATAAACCTTGACCTTGTTCCGGTTCCCCTCGCCGCCCTTCCCTCCTCGAACCGGCCCCTGGCAAGAGGCTCCGAAACACGGCCCGCCGCGGAAAGCCGGCCGGCCGTTCCCTCAGCTCCTTCTACTCCTTCCTCTCCTTTAGCCCGGCCGGAAGTCCGGCCTGACGGCGTGGACGCCCCCGCCGGGCCGTCCCCCTCCCCCGCGGCCGAATCCCCGGGAGCAGCCGGCGTTTCCGGCGCGCCGGGCGGTGACGGCGCTCCCGGCGCCGAAAGCGGCGCGGCCCCCTCCGCCGGGAAAGCCGAAGACGCGGCGCCCGTTCCCCCGGCCGCCCCTCAGGGTTCCCCTGTTGCCGAAACCGCCGCGCCCGCGGGCCGCCGTGGTTTTACCTTCCCGGCTTTTTCCTCGGGCATGTTTCCCTATATTGCCGGTTTTGTGATCCTTGTCCTTCTTGTCCTCGGGCTCATCCTCTTTATCGCGGGGAGGGATCTGCACGGAAGCCCGAACCGGGCCATTTCCAGGGCCGCGTCGGCCCGGCCGTCAAGGCCGGCGGAGCCTCCTCCTCCCAGAGAACCGCAGCAGCAGCCGCAGCCCGCCGAGGGGAGCGCCGATCTTCTTACCAGCTACGCGGCAAGCCAGCGTCCCCGGGTAAGCCCCTATGCCCACCGTTACAAACCCCAGCCGGTTGAATACGAAGGGCCGCTCATGCTGAATCTTTTTGTG
>JAISEB010000038.1 GCA_031264395.1 Treponema sp.
TGAAGAAGAGGTACTGGGGGCAACATTTGTGGGGGAGAGGATATTTCTGTGCGACGGTAGGAACGGTAACGCAAGAGATGATAAAGGAATATATAAAGAATCAATATGAGCATGGGGACAAGAACAATTTCAGGATAGAGGAAGAAGGGGGATAAAGGAGCGAGTTTCAGTCGCAAGCTTTAGATTGCTTTAGCAAAAGGACATTTTAGGAGGCTTTAGCCTCAAAGCGGCTTTCAGCCGCTATAAAACCCACCGCCTTTAGGCGGTGGTCGTTTAGAGATTGAGGATGTCACCGGAAGCGATAGTATGATAGCTTCAATATGGTTAAAAGTCAAAATAGGTCAGTCTATTTTTTGTTTTTGACAAATTAGGACATGGCCTTGTTCCGTGTTTTCCATTATGATAACTGAGTCGCCAGGGGGTTATTGCCATGAAATTTGACGAAATACTGGACAAACTGACCCAATTGAACGACCCGTGGCTGCCAAAAAAACGCTTCAACTATTCCGATCTTGTCCCGAATGCCGGCAAGCAGGGTTTTATGACCTTTTATCCAGATAGATCCCGAAGTTTTGACGACCTTTTTTCAACGATCTGTATGATTACCGGCGAGGGTTCCCCGTTCATGTTGGCATTCGGCCATTACTTGTTTCATCATGGTTCGGGAAGCGCGGAAATATTCTTTGAAGACGGGTATCTTCCCCCTCCGTATAAACATAATTATCTTGAACTGGATTATGTTATGGAAGGACAGTTCCACAAACAAATTGAAGGAAAAGACTATGTGTTCAACCGGGGCGATTTTCTGCTTATTAATCAAGACACAAGCCATAGTGATTATCTATACCGGAAAAAACAGGTGATTTTAACGTTGCAATTATCCAACGCTTTTTTCGATAAATCCATGAACCACAACGACATGGCGTTGGCGGGCGGGGAATCGGATGCGTTTCTGCGGCGTTTTATCCTGAGCGGCAGCCGGGATTATTTCTTTGTCAGGTTTACCCCCCCCCCGTTGTCAACGCATGGAAAGGATATATCGCGGATACCCGGTCTTTTTGAACAGATACTGGACGAACTCTCCTGGCCCCAGCCGGGGAGCGCGCATATTGTTATGGGTTATGTGGAACGGCTGCTCAGCTTGCTCCCGCTGGATTATCGGGTTTCCGTTGAATGGAGAGACCGGCAGGCTGAGCAAAAACACCATTTTAAAGAAATTCGTTGTTTTCTTGAAGAACACTATAAGGATGTATCGATTAATGATCTGGTAAAAGTCTTCGGACACAATATTTACTATTTTAGCCGGTTGATTAAGCGCCACACGGGCATGACCTATTCGGCGTTCCTCCAAAATATCAGGCTTGAAAAAGCGGAATTACTGTTAAAAACCACCAAATTCCAGGTTGAGGAAATTGCCCGCCGGGTAGGTTACGAAAACCTCAGTTACTTTTACAAAATTTTCACCAACAAATTCAAGATGAAGCCCAATGAAATGCGGAAAACTGGCCTTGAAACCGGAACCGGACATGAACCGCCGGGGCATACGCTATACGCTGATAAAAAGTCAAATTAAGTCAATACGAATTTTGTTTTTCTCAAATTAGGACATTTCACTAGCGGAAATTTGCCCTTATCATTCTCAAAACGAGATAAAACAAAAGAAAGGAGACCTCTATGTTAACCGATATTATTCCCCGACCCCAGGCCCAGCCGATTCTGGAAGAAGGGATGTTCCACTGTTCCGGGGAACTCACTCTGGAACGCAGGGACTTTGAAGACTGGGGCTTTAGGGCCTTTGCGGAACGGCTTAAAAAGAAAAATATCATCCTCGTGGAAGGCAGCGGTGAACCGGTCTTGAGGGTTCTGCGGGATGGAACCTTCGACGAGGAAGAGTACGGTCTTGAAGTACGATCCGGCGGTGTTACTCTCCGGGCCGCTTCCGCTCGCGGCGTGGTTCAGGGCCTTACCTCTCTGTACGAAAGTTTTGAGAAAAAAAACATCCCGTGTTTTATCCTGCGGGATAAACCCCTGTACCGCCACCGGGGGCTTAGTCTGGACTGCACACGCCACTTCTTCGATGCCGCAGAAGTGGAGCGTATCTTAGAGGAAATGTCCCTGGTCAAACTCAACGTGCTGCACTGGCACCTCTCGGACGACCAGGGCTGGCGGATTGAAAGCCGTGTCCACCCTAAATTGAACCGGATCTCAGGCCCCTTCTACAGCCAGGATGAAATTCGGCATATTGTGGCCTTTGCTAAAGAACGGGGCATAGAGGTAATCCCGGAAATCGATCTGCCGGGCCACACCACGGGCATCCTCGCTGCCTACCCGGAGCTTTCCTGCCAGGGGGAACCGGTGGAACTCGGAAAAGGTGGGGGCATTTACCCGGTTATTCTCTGTGCGGGAAAAAAGCAGGTCTACGAATTCCTCTTCCCGCTGCTGGACGAGGCGGCTGGTCTCTTCGATTCCCCGATCTTCCATCTGGGAGGAGACGAAGTGCCCAAGCGCGAATGGGAAAAGTGTCCCCATTGCAAGGCGGCGGCTGAAAAAAACGGCCTTGCGAACCTTGATGACCTTCAGGGCTGGTTTACCACCCGCCTGGCGGAGCGCCTTGCCGCAAAGGGAAAAATCGTCCGTTGTTGGAACGACATATTGAAGGCGAAGACCCTGCCGGAAAACCTGGATATTCAGTACTGGGTTGACTGGTCCCAGTCCGGCGCCATGAATGCGTTCCTCGATAAGGGTAGGGAGGCGGTTTTTTCGGATATGTTCACCCTGTACTTAGACTATCCCGAAAGTTTAATTCCCCTGGAAAAGGTGTACCGCTACGAGCCGGCTTTGGAGGGCCGGTCCCTTGCCGGAGTACTGGGTGTACTGGGCATGGAAGCCTGTATCTGGACGGAACGGATCGCGGCGGCGGAGCGGCTGGAAAAGGCGCTTTTCCCCCGGCTCTTCGCCCTGGCGGAGGCGGCCTGGAGTGGCGGCGGGGACTATGCGGGATTTGAGCGGCGGCTCGTCGGGAAACTCGCGGGTCTTGCGGAGCGGGGCGTGGCATTTACCACCCTGGAAGAAAGCAACCCCCAAGGGGACGAGCGCCTTGCGGGAATCAAGCAGTGGTTCATACAGGGTGCTCAGGGAGCGGCGCCGGAAGAAGACAAAATGCCAGACCCGGAACAGTTAACGCGAATAAGGACCATGTTCGCACAGGGATTTAACTTACCGCGGGGATTATTTTCCGGGCAGTAAAAGTTAAACAAGGAAATAAAATAAGGAGGATAAACATGGGGTTTCCTAAAGAATTTTTGTGGGGCGCGGCTACGGCTTCCGCTCAAATTGAAGGCGGTTGGGACAAGGACGGACGTACGCCAAGCGTATGGGATGTTTTGCCTGCGGACAAGATTGAAAACGGCGACTCCCCGCGGGAAGGATGCAACCACTACGAACACTGGCGGGAAGACGTGGACATTATCAAAAGGCTTGGATTGAAAGCCTACCGTTTTTCCATCAGTTGGTCGCGGGTTTTGCCCCGCCGGGGGGAAGTGAACCCAAAGGGCCTGCAATTTTATAACGATCTGGTTGACGCGCTGCTTGAAGCCGGGGTTGAGCCGATGGTAACGCTCTTTCACTGGGACCTACCCGTGTGGGTCGCCGAATTTGGCGGCTGGGACAGCGGGGAAGCGGCGATCGCCTTTCTGGAATATGTCAAAGTGGTAGTGGACGCGTTGTCGGACAGGGTGCGGTACTGGTTTACCTTCAACGAACCGCAGTGTTTTGTTACCGACGTTACCAACGAAGGCCGGGATCACGATGTGAAACGGGCTGGCCGCAACGTGATGTTGGCCCACGGCAGGGCGGTAGAGGTCATTAGAACATACGCCCACAAGAGCCCGCTGGTAGGTTTCGCCCCGATGGGTATGTGCGCCGCACCTGTTCCGGGCGTTATGGACGAAGCCTTGGCCAAAGAGATGACGTTTTCACAGGCGGCGGGCGCTATGGGGATGTCTTGGTGGCTTGATCCAATCATCCTCGGCGTGATTCCGGAACCGCTTAAAGACACGTTAAGCGAAGACGATATCAAAACCATTTGCCAGCCGCATGATTTCTTTGCGGGCAATTGCTACTTCGCGGTGAATTATCTCAAACGGCCGGGAAGGGAAAACCTGCTGGCCTTCCCCGGTATGCCGAAATCCGCGACCGGCTGGCCGGTTACGCCCGCTTGTTTATACTGGTTTACGAAATTCTGCTGGGAACGGTACCGGCTGCCCGTGATTATTACGGAAAACGGCTTTGCCAACACCGATTTTATCATGTTGGACGGTAAGGTACACGATCCTCAGCGGGAAGATTATATCCGCCGCGTCCTGGCGGATCTTGAAAAAGCCATTGACGAAGGCGTTCCGGTTTTCGGTTACCTGCATTGGTCGCTGCTGGACAATTTTGAGTGGACCCACGGGTTCGACATACGCTTCGGCCTGGTCTATGTGGATTACAAAACCCAAAAACGCACCATCAAGGACTCCGCCTTGTTTTATGCAAACGTGATCAAAACGAACGGCGGCTGTTTGACGGAGTTGAAGTGAAAACTTTAACCGGACAAATGGGGCGCGGGAACCGCATCGGCCCAAATCGAAGGCGGCTGCAATGAAAAACAAGATGGGATCTTATAGTCCATCCGCCAATCAGAGAAACATCACGCTATAGAGCAGGGTGATAAACCAAAAGAGAAATATGAGGTTGTGATTATGTCAAGAAAAAAATCAGAGGAAGGCAATAATGTTGGCGGCTGGGAAAAATGGAGTTATGCGCTGTACTTCTTTGGACAAAACATAATTTATGCCCTGATTGCGCTTAATGTACAGACTCTGTTTTCCGATGTGGGCATTACCGCCGCCACCGTGGCGGCTATCCTGTTAGTGACCAAATTGTGGGACGCCATCAACGATCCGCTGTTGGGCATCATCATAGACAGGGTTCAGTTCAAAAAAGGCAGATTTTTGCCCTGGTTGCGTATTTCGCTGCCCTTTATTGCCCTCAGCTCTATTTTTTTGTTCGCGCTGCCCTCAGGCGCTTCAATGGGAATAAAGATTTGCTGGGCGATTATAGGATACGTGGCATGGGATATGTCCTATACCGTCTGCGATGTACCGATATTTGTGCTGCCCACATCTATGACCGACAACATCAAGGAACGGTCCAGCATCCTGTCTCTTGGGCGTTATCTCGGCATTGTAGGTCTCATGGCCGGCAGCGTCATGCTACCGGTCCTTCAGACGCGGCTGGGCTGGTTTGGAATCGGGATTTTGCTGTCGATTGTCGGCGCGGCATTTATGTTGCCCCTCTGTTTTTCGGCAAAAGAGCGCCATATTGTCCGATCCGAACAAGGAGTCACTTTACAGCAGATGGGCCGCTATGTAGCAGGCAACAAGTACTTGCTGATATTTTTTATCGCTGTATTTGCAAGTAGCGTAACCAATTTTGCTTCTACACTCAGCCTGTTTTTCGCGCGGTACAATCTTGGCAATCAGGATTTAGCCAGCATACTTGGAATGCTTACAATCGTGCCTACGATTGTAGTCGGCGCGTTTATTCCGTCTTTGATAAAAAAGGTGGATAAGTATTATATGTATGTCGTTTTTATGATTATTTCCGCCGTAATATGTCTTGCCCGATTTTTCATCGGCTATGAAAACCTGACTGTCTTTATCGCGTTCGCGGCGGTACATGGCATGGTGATGGGTACAGGCTCAATCGTGTCATCTATGTTTATGCCCGACTGTCTGGAATACGGCACGTATCACACCGGTGAACGCGCCGAGGGTGTGGCCGCTTCAGTACAGACCTTTGTTAATAAACTTACAGGCAGCATTTCCGGCCCGATAGCTATGCTGCTTATTGGCGCGTTTGGTTTTGTCGCGGGTGAAAATGCCGTCCAGCCGGCTTCGGCGTTAAGCGGCATCTGGCTTGGCATAACTATATTTCCATTCATCGGTACAGTTATAGCTCTGGTGCTCTTATGGTTCTATAAATTACGCGATAAAGA
>JAISEB010000046.1 GCA_031264395.1 Treponema sp.
GCGTTTACCGCCTCGCAGAAGATAGACATGCTCGTCAACATGCCGCTGGGCTCCCTTGGCGCCGCCATGGCAACCTATTCGGCCCAGAATTACGGCGCCCGGAAACTTGAGAGGATCAAGGCCGGGGTAAAAAGTTCGCTCTGCATAGCCCTTTCCTTCAGCATGCTGACAGGCATTGTGTATTTCTTTTTCGGGCGTTTTCTTTCCGCCCTTTTTCTGGGGAGCGAGGAGGCCGCCGTGTCCATGTCACATACCTACCTCAAAATAGCCGGCATGAGCTATGTTTTTCTCGCCTGGCTTTTTGTCCTGCGCCAGACCCTGCAGGGACTTGGAAACAGTTTTATCCCCACCGTCGCGGGCGCCACCGAACTGTGCATGCGCACCTTTGCCGCGATTATCCTGTCGAAGCTTTTCGGATTTACCGGACTCTGTTTCTCAAGCCCCCTTGCCTGGGCGGGGGGCTGCATTCCCCTTACGGTTGCCATGGCGCTGACGCTGAAAAAAATCAACCGGAAAATTTTGCGGGATCATTCCTGAAGAGTCCGGGCGTCCCTGTATTCCGCCGTCTTTGCCGCGCGGATGATCATCACATCCCCGAAACCGAAACGTTTTGCCGCCCTGTCGGCGGCGCGCTTTATGAAGGGGGGCGCGGTTCCTTCGGCAAGACCTCCCCATGTGGCTGTTTTTTCCGGACTGAAGCCTTCTTTTACAAGCAGCGCGGAGAGCGTCGCCGCCGAAAACAGATAGAGGTGATCGAAGATCGCGGAGCGCCAGCGCCCGCCTGAAAACCGCGCCTGAAGGCCGCTTATGTTCGGGGTGGTGATAAAAAGGCGGCCCCCCGGCGCGAGCACGCGGGCGGCCTCGCGGATAAAGAGGGCCGGATCGTTGAGGTGTTCGATGAGGTGGGACGCGAGCACAGCGTCAAAACTCCCGTCCTCAAGGCCGCTTTTTTCGAGGGGAAGGCTCCGTACGTCCAGGGCCCGCACGTCCCGCGCGTATCCGGCCGAAGGCGAGATCTCAAGCCCGCGGACCGCCCATCCCCGGTCCCTCAGCTTTTCAAGGAGCGCGCCTGTGGCGCATCCCACGTCAAGGACGCGGGGCGCGGAAGGCCCGCCCGCTCCGCCTCCCGACTGGCCTTTCGCCGCCGGGCCCAACAGCCCGTGTTCCAGTTCGTCAAAACCCGCGTCGCGCAGCGCAAATTCCTGAAGGCGGAGAAAATTCCGCTCGTTTTCAAGCTCATAGGCAAGGTACTCTTTCCCGTAGGCCGATGTATAGCGGCCCGCCACCGCGCCGGCGGAAGGCTGGGGGTTCATCTGAACAAGGCCGCAGCGGGTACAGCGGACATAGGAAAAACCTTCGCATGCAAGGGCCGGTTTGAAAACAAGGGAACCGCAGAGGGCGCAGGGTATGAGGCGGCTTTCTCCGGCGTCTCCGGCGTTTACCGGGGTCGACCAGGTTTTGACGGGATTCATCCGCCTTGTCATTCCACGACAAGGCGGAAAACAACGCTGCGGGTGTTGCCGGCTATGTCCTGGGCGATTACCTCAAGGGTGGCCTGCCCTCGGGTAAACCCGACCTCGCCGACTTCAAAGCCGGGGAAAGGGGCGTAGACCTGATCCGCTGGAACAAGGCCGTTGCGCGACACCATGAGCACCCCGTCCCTGGCGGAACAGGTTTCAAAATTAAGAGAACCTATTTCGGTTCCGTTAACCGAACAGACGATGCGGTGGGGGGCCAGAGGGCTTTCCCCGGCCGCCGTCATGGTGTCCGACGCGGCCACTTCAATGGTGTACCTGCCCTGGCTGATGGTCCGCGTCTGGGCGGGATCGATGAGCCTGTTCCCCGGGGCGCGCAGCCGCACAGACTGTATTACAGGCGGGCGGGTATCGGGAAGGGGCGTGATGATCATTGAGGGATTAACCCAGCGCCGTTCCCGCCTGTCAAAAAGGGCGAAGAAGAAACCTTCGCTGTCCGACCATCCGGAAACGCCCGATTCCGCGATAATCTCGCCGGGGTTCACCGTGTCGGGCGGCTTTCCGCCCGAGTCCCTGAACCGGCCGTATATGCTGATAAGCCCGTCGCCGTGATCCACCGCGGCCCACGCGCCCAGGGGGGAGGGGAGGCGGGAAGCGGCGTCGTCCCCGTCTCCGCGGGAAAAGACAAGTTCGCCGCCGTCCGAGGCCCGAACCGGCCCGCCGCCTTCAAAGATCATGCCCGGCTGGGGCCGCCCCTGATCGTTGTGCCCGAAATTGCCCCGCAAAACCGCACCGGCCTGGGGCCAGTCCATGGCGGGGACGGCAAAGGGAAAAAACGCCGCCGGGAAGAGGAAGATAAAAAAGGCCCATGCGGAAAAAGAAAAAGTTTTAACCGATTTTTTTTTCATCTTTTCTCCAGTTCAAAGGAGGCAAGGGTGTTTCCCCCGCCCGCGTAGAGGCGCGATCCTTCACGGTAAAAAAACGCGTCCCGGCTTTTGAAGGGCGCTTCCATGACGACGTTCCCGGGAAGGCGTATTGCCACAAGCCGCTTCTGCAGCGCCGACTGTGACGTAACGGCGAAGAAAAGGCCCCCGCTTCCCTCGCGGTCTATGGCGGCTATTTCCCCGTCAAGTTCAACAGTAAGGCCGGAACGGGAGTTTATGGTGTGAACGCCTATCCCTCCCGCCCGCTCAAAGATCACGCGGCTGTCCCCGTCAATAAACGAAATAAAAACAGGCCGCCTGAACCCTTCGTCAAGAAATTCGTGGTAAATGACCCGGTATTCCCTGTTTCCCCGGTCGCCGAAGCGTTCAAAAAGCAGAAAACGCTGATCGTCCACGCCCGAGATAATGCCGAAACGGGACCCGTTCCGTGAAATGGCGCAGCCGGCGATTACCGGAAGGCGGGAGCCGCCGGGCACGAAGAAGAAGATACGTTTTCCCTCAGCGTCAAGCAGTTCCACGGCGCCGTCCACGGAACCGGCAAGAAGAAGCCCCGAGGCGGCGTCTATGCAGGTAATGGGAGCGGCAAAGTCGTAGGTCCACAGAACCTCTCCTTTTTCGTCAAGGGCGGTCAGTGAATTCTGGTACTTGCCCACAAGAAAGATCCGGTTGTCAAGAAACAGGGGATACCCCGTGCCGTTCTCTATGCGGAGCGCCGCCGTATTCGAACTGTCCATAATGTCTATGGCATCAGGCTCGCCTGAATATTCCGCCCAGTATTTTTCCGACAGGGCGACATAGCCTTCTTTTGTTTTGTTTACGTGAAAGCGGCCGTCCGTATCCGCGTAGCCGAAACGGTTCCCCAGCTCAAAGGGAAAAATCCCCTCTCCGCCTCCCGGCTCCCCGCCCAGCACAACGGGAAAATCCGATTCCAGCGACGCAAGCCAGCGCGGGACAATTACGGTTTCGGGAGGAATGGGCCTGGGAGCGGCAAAAATATACAGGATGAAGATCACCGACCCGGCGCCAAGCCACCATTTTTTCTTTCCCTTAGCCACATGAACCTCTTGTTACGCATTATAATTAAAAGCGGCGTTTACCGCTAGACGGCGGCTGTTCCCCTCGCGGGGTTCAAAAATCTCCATTTTTACAAGTGTTTTTGACAAACGCCGACGGCGTTATGGACCTGACTCTTTTATACAGACGGGAAAAATATGAAACATCGTCATAACCGACCTTTAATGCCGCTTCTTCAATGGAGACGAGCGGGTCCGCGCCTAAAATATTTTCAAAGCGTTCAATCTTTTTGAGTATGCAAAGACGTTTAAAGTTCATATTCAGCTTTTTTTTAAGAGCGTTCAATATAGTGGATTGGCTGTAACCCACATAATCCGCCAGATCCCTGAACAAAACAGGGGCCGAAATATGGCTTTCTACCCAGCGCAAAACTTCGGAAGCAATATCCAGTCGACGGGTTTTGATATAACCTTTGGAGACAATGTAATCGCACAGCATTGAAAAAAGATTGATCATATTTTCAAGCGAGGCTTTTTCAAAAAACGGCTGTTCGTTAAAGGCGTTTTTCAAAACAGCCGTGTCCAGCCCGTTTTCTTCCCATCCGTGAAGCATCGCGGGGGGAACGGTATTCCTGGTTCTGAATTGTCCTATCATGGTGTAGCCGGCAACTTCCCCGTTGAGTTTAATGGGGAACGCCGCGTCTACAAGACCGGCATGGCAAGGATAAACCAGAGGGACAGGGCTGTTCGTGGAACGGAAGCACATCTCCTGATCCATCCGGACACAACGATGATCGTAGCGGAGCGTTTCCCTGACAAGTTTGCAATAACCGCATAGCGGGAGCCCCGGCTCCAGTCTTTCCTGTACGTCCCTTGAGAAGATGGTGATGTGCACTTTAAAGCACCAGGAAAAGCTGTCTATCAGGCTCTTGACTTTTTCTTCCAGAAAAACATCTATCGCGTTCATATAAGGGAAAATAACATCTTTTGGATACAGGCACAAGGAAGCATGGATACGAAGACAAAGGGAATTGCGGAAAAGTCCTGCAATTTTGCGTAAAAAGTCATGGACATGCGCGAGAATACCGGGATCATATAGAATCATGCCGAAAAAGGAGCGTAACATGAGGTATCCGCCTGTTGTAAAAAATATTCCCCATATTCTGCACGGGGGCGATTATAACCCCGACCAGTGGATCAAATGGAAGGATACGATCTGGAAGGAGGACATGCGGCTCGCCAAACTGGCGGGAATCAATACCCTGACGCTGGGGATGTTCTCCTGGACCGCCCTTGAACCGGAGGAGGGAGTTTATCGCTTTGAGTGGCTTGATGAACTGATGGACATGATGGCCGAAAACGGCATAGCTGCGGTCCTGGGCACACCTTCCGGGGCGCGGCCTGCATGGATGAGCAAGAAGTATCCCGAGGTGCTGCGGGTAAACGAATCCCGTGTACGGAACGTCCATGGGGAACGGCATAACCACTGTTTATCCTCCCCGGTCTATCGGGAAAAAACGAAGGCCATTAACGAACATTTGGCGCGGCATTACCAGGATCATCCCGCCCTGGCGGTTTGGCATGTCTCCAACGAATATTCCGGGGAATGTCATTGCCCTCTCTGTCAGGCCAAATTCCGGGAGTACCTGAAAAACAAATACAAAACCCTGGATGCCCTGAACGAAGCCTGGTGGGCCACTTTTTGGAGCGCCACCGTTACCGATTGGGATCAGATTGAAAGCCCCGGCGCTCCCGGCAACGGAGGCCACAACGGGCTGAAGCTGGACTGGCGACGCTTTACCACCGAACAGACTGTGGACTTCTATTTGAATGAAACGGCGCCCCTCAAAGAAATTACCCCGGACATTCCCTGCACTACTAACCTTATGGCCGAGTATACGGGGATAGACTACGCCCGCTTTGCCGAGGTCCTTGATGTGGCCTCTTGGGACTCCTATCCCCAATGGACCAGCGCTGAAGGTAACAGCGAGATAGGTCTGCGAACCTCATATTACCATGATCTGATGCGGGGCCTTAAACGAAAACCTTTCATGTTGATAGAATCCTGCCCATCCGCCACCAACTGGCGGCCTGTAGCCAAGCTGCACCGGCCGGGACTCCACAAGCTTCAATCCCTCCATGCCCTGGCCCACGGCGCGGACACGGTTCAGTACTTCCAGTTCCGCAAGAGCCGCGGAGGGTTTGAACAGCACCACGGCGCGGTGGTCGATCA
>JAISEB010000069.1 GCA_031264395.1 Treponema sp.
CCGCCGTTGCCGCCATCGCCGCCGCCGCCGTTGCCGCTGTTGCCGCCGGCGTCTGTGGTGTGTCCTCCCAACAGCCTGATGTACGATACGGTGATTTACGACCCCCTTCCCGGTGATCCCTACATTCACCGGGTTTCGGACGCCTTGGTGTCCGTGACTCCTTCGGGCTCGAATTCGGACCGTTACTTTGTCTGGCCGGTCTGGGCAAGGTATTACCCTCCGGCGAATCCGCTGCCCGCCGGCGGTGAATTTTGGGGGCAGCAGGATACCGACACCGGCATCATCTGGGATTTCAGCGGGAAAAAGGCGCTGGAAGACAGGAACGCCGAAATTCAGGTGCGGATGAGCGGGGCCCTCGCCGCCGCGATGGGTCCGGCGGATGTGGAAATGAAATACGGGAGCAACGTGCCGCTCTGGCAGAGGTATCCCCCGGAAAACAACACCAACGGAAAGGGCAGCGGGGGCCTCTGGCTGCCCGGCGATTTTCCAAAGTCGTATCCTGTGGGCTTTATCAATCTGGTTCCCGATTATTACGCGAGCCCTTCGGCCGGCAAGACGGGATCGTCCGGGCTTTTGTACAACTTTTTTGTCAGCAAGGACCTGCCCGGATACCAAAGCGTTTCCCGCTTCGATTTTGTTCTGCGCGCAAGCGGAACCCCGCAGGATCTCTTTGCCGTCCGCCTTGACGCGCTGCCCGGCGAGGTTCCTTCCAACTGGTACCGTAAAATACGGCCCTGGAGCTACGACGTTCACAACGTCCGCCTTCAGCGGGGAGGCGTCACCATTCTTAACAATGTCATAAATCCCACAAAGGGCGAAAAGGTTTTCATACGTTACCACCTTGTAAACGCCGGCAGGGTAACGGTTCAGGTCTTTACTCTGGACGGGAATATGATCAAGGTTCTCTTCCGTGGTTCGCGGCCCCAGGGCGAATGGATAGATGTCTGGGACGGGAAGAACAACGGGCAGCGGCCTGTGGCCCGGGGCATGTACTTTGTCCGCGTGGTGGGGCCGGACATAGACGAAATACGGAAAGTCATGGTGGTGAAATAATTCCGTATGACAGAGGACAATAAAAAAAAGGCGGCCTTTGTGGCGGTGGTGGGCCGCCCTTCCGTGGGAAAATCCACCCTGGTAAACAGGATCTGCGGCGGCAAGGTTGCCATCGTAAGTCCCGTGCCCCAGACTACACGCAGGGCCGTGCGGGGGATCTTTAACTCGGACGAAGGCCAGCTTGTGTTTGTCGATACTCCCGGTCGCCACGCGTCCGAAAAAAAATTCAACCGGAAGCTCATGGAAGTGTCCAACCGGTCCATTGCCGAATCGGATCTTGCCCTCTACATTCTTGATGCGTCCCGCCCGCCGGGAAGCGAAGAGGAGGAGACAGCCGCCCTGCTCGGGGGCCTTTCCGGGGCCGGGGAAAAGCTTGCGGCGGCGGTAAACAAGATAGACGCGCCGGGCGCGGATACCGAAAGGGCGCTGGCTTTTCTGGCGGAAAAGATCCCCCGCCTTCCGCCGCAGCGTATCTTTGCCGTATCGGCCCTTAAAAACCAGGGGATTCCCCCCCTTCTTTCTTCCCTTTTTTCAATGGCTTCTCCGGGCGATCTCTTTTATCCCGAAGATGTCTACACCGATCAGGAAGTCCGTTTCCGCGTTGCGGAGATTGTCCGTGAAAAGGCGATGCTCCGCCTCCGCGAGGAACTGCCCCATTCCATCTACGTCGACGTGGCCGACGCCGAACTGCGCGACGGGGGAAAGCGGCTGTGGGTTCGGGCCTTTATCATGGTTGAAAGGGAATCGCAGAAGGGCATGGTTGTCGGCAAGGGCGGGGAGCTTGTCAAGGCCATCCGCCTTGCGGCGGAAAAGGATCTCGCGAGCATATTCGAATGGAAAACCGATCTTGACATCCGCGTAAAAACATCCCACGACTGGCGGCACAGCGACGCCGTCCTCAAGCGTCTCATTGAAAGATGATTTCTCTTTGTACGCCGCGCTGCTAAGGCGCCGTAAGGAATTTGTCTATTTCCCCAAGAAGTTCCGCGTAGCTTTCCACGGAAGGAACGCCGGGGTTTTCAAGGCGTATTTTTTCGGGCGCGCGGAAAAGGCAGCCGGAATCCGCTTCGCCTATCATCGCAAGATCGTTAAAGGAATCGCCTGAGGCAAAGACCTGTATGTTAAGGGATTTGAACGCCTTTACCGCTTCCATCTTGCCGTTTTTCTGCCTGAGCCTGTAGCCCGTGATCCTTCCGTCCGGGGCGGCAAGAAGGCTGTTGCAGAAAAGGGAAGGATAGGAGAGCTTTGCCATGAGCGGCATCGCGAATTCCTCATAGGTATCCGAAAGAATGACAAGCTGCGTCTTTTCGCGCACGGAGCGGGTAAATTCCGCGGCGCCCGGCAGCGGTTCCATGCCCGCTATTGTCTTTTGAATGTCGGGAAGGCGGAGTCCGTGCCTTTCCAGCAGCTCCAGCCTGAAACGCATGAGCCTGTCGTAATCGGGCTCGTCCCTTGTGGTACGGGAAAATTCGGCTATGCCTGTCGCTTCGGAAAAAGCGATCCATATTTCCGGGACAAGCACCCCTTCGAGGTCAAGACATACCAGCCGCATAGGGTACTTTAACACGGGGGAGGCGGAAGGGCAAGCGTTTGTGGTATAACACATACATGGAAACGCTTTCCGTTGTAAATCCGTTCGGCGCTCCGGTGTATTACAGGGATGTGGTGTCAAGCACCATGGACGAGGCCCGCGTCCTTGAAAAAGACGGCGCGCCCCACGGCACGGTACTCTGCGCGGGTTTTCAGGAACACGCCCGCGGCAGCCGGGGCAGGAAGTGGAACGCGGAAGGGGGGAAGAATCTTTTTTTTACGATACTGCTCCGCTACGGCGGGTTTGACGCCGTTCCCCGCTGCCTTACCCTGCGGGCGGGCCTTGCTCTTTCCCTTGCCGTTGAGGATCTTGCCGGGGATTGCGGCGTCCCTCTCCGGCATCCTGTCCTTGTAAAATGGCCCAACGACGTTATGATCCCGCTTCTTGCGGGGGAGGCGGTCCTCTACAGAAAGACGGCCGGCATACTCACCGAGGGAAACGGAA
>JAISEB010000093.1 GCA_031264395.1 Treponema sp.
TACCAGAAACGCCGCCAGCTCTGCGGTTTCTTTTCGGGCCGGGTGATTCTGGACGACGGCTCTGCCATGGAATTCAGCAGCCTGACCGGCTTCGCGGAGAGGAGCAGAACCTTTTTTTAATTTAACCACGACGAACCTCCGGTTCGCCTTCACGGACAGAACGGACGACACGGAGGAAAAAAGTATTTCCTTGATGCCGCCGGGGGGTAGGCGCAGACCCTGGCTGCGCCGCAGGGGGGCGCGGCGTGTATGCCGCAATGCCAAACGATAGTGCGGAAATGCGCCCCCCTTCCCTTAAGATGCAAGAATATAACCGCAACGAACCTCCGGTTCGCCCTTACAGACAAAACCGGACCTTTAGTTTCAAATGTATATTTTGTCCGTCCTGTCCGCGAAGTCCGTGGTTTCTCTTTCTTTTTTTCTTCTTTTTTTCTTCTCTTTTTCTCCAACTTCTTCGACTTCTTCGACCTTGCGGTAAATTTCCTCTTCAAAACACGCCGCTTTAACAGGAATTGCGACGCTGCCCTGCGGCGCTATTGATTTTCCTTTCCAATGACGGTATTCTTGACAGTATGGCTCAAAGGGGTTCCTCCTTTTTATCCGTGCTTGTTATCAGAATGCTGGCGGTTTTTACCGTTATTGTCGCCCTGGTAATCGGCGCGGGACTCGGGCTTTCCCTCGCGGTTACGGCGAACACCAAAAACATGGAAAATTTCAGGGAATTTGCCCCCGCCCTGCCCACGAGGATACTTGATTCGGAGGGGACCCTCATCACCGAATTTTCGGCCGAGGAAAAACGGGAACTGGTGTCCTTAAGCGAACTGCCCCGGCATCTCCTCTACGCGGCGCTGGCCCGCGAAGATCCCGATTTTTACAATCACAAAGGGTTCAGCGTGCGGGGCATTGCCAGGGCGGCGCTGGGAAGGCTCATAGGGAAAAACTTCGGGGGCGGCTCCACCATTACCCAGCAGGTTGCAGGGACCCTTTACACCAACCGTTTCGAAAAGACGATACGGCGGAAAATAAAGGAGCTGTGGTGGGCCTTCCAGATGGAAAGGCGCTATACAAAGAACGAAATTCTTGAAATCTACCTTAATTACATGATAATGGGGCCGGGCACCTACGGGGTGGAGGCGGCAAGCAAATACTTCTTCGGCCACAGCGCCCGGGAGATCACCCTTGCCGAATCGGCGATCCTCGTGGTGCAGCTTTCAAGCCCCGTCAACTATAACCCCCTGGACTATCCCAATGTGGCCCGTGACCGCCAGCTTTCGGTTCTTAACCGTATGGTGGAAATGGGGTACTGCACCCGCGAGGAAGCGGACGTTTCCTTTGAGGCGTACTGGGACAATTACGATTACACCCGCGCGTCCGTGGCGGCCTATTACGACCGCGAGGACAAGGCGCCCTGGTTCAGCGAGTATGTCAGGCGGGAACTTGACGGCATAATGTACGGCACCATGGATTATTACCGGGACGGCTATACGGTGCTCACCACGCTGAACCTTAAACACCAGGCGGCGGCGGCGAAGTACATGGAAGAGGGGCTCGTCAAGGCCAACAGGGAATTTGCCAAATCAAGGGGAACAAGCAATGTCCAGGCGGAAAGAACCTGGATACCCATTGTGGATCTCCTGACGCTGTACTTTGACCTGGGAGACATACACGCCGCCTCGCGCGGGCAGAACGAGGCGAAGGCCCTTTCGCGCTATACCAAAACCATCAACCCCGTTGTGGACATGGCGGCCCTTGCCTTCGGGATACCGGACATCAAGATCATCACCGGGGCGGCCTTTGGGGAACTGAAAAACACGACGGAACAGAACGTGGTGGAAGGGGCCCTTATCTCCATTGAAAATGAAACGGGTTACATTACCGCCATCATAGGCGGCTCCAAATACGACGAATCCAACCAGCTTATACGGGCGACGCAGGGGACCATACAGCCGGGCAGCGCCTTCAAGCCCCTGTACTATTCGGCGGCCATAGACAGCCGCAAACTTACCGCGGCGTCCCTTATCTACGACGTGCCCGTTGTCTTCCACAACGAGGACGGCACGCCCTATATTCCCCTCAACTTCAAGGGTGAATGGAAGGGGAGCCTCCTGCTCTACGACGCACTGGCCCAGTCCATGAACGTCGCCTCGCTTAAGGTTCTTGACACCATAGGATTCGACGCCGCCATAGACAGGGCCGCCGCCCTTTTGGACATTACCGATCCCGAACAGATACGGAATACCTTTCCAAGGGTCTACCCGCTGGGATTGGGGATCATCTCCGCGTCCCCCCTCCGCATGGCGCGGGCCTTTTCCGTCTTCGCCAACCAGGGCCGGGACGTAAGCCCCATTGCCATACGGGCTGTTGAAGACAGAAACGGCCGCATAGTCCTTGACACCGAACGCGATGTACGGGTGCGGCAGCAGCGCATGGGAGAAGCCGTTCAGGTGATAAGCCCGCAGAATGCGTACGTCATGACCAGCATGCTTAAAAAAACCGTGGAAGCGGGGACCCTTGCCCACGGGGCGGGCTGGGGGTCCAAATTCACCTTCAGGGATGAAAAAGGAAACCGTTTCAGAATGCCCGCGGCGGGAAAAACCGGCACCCCGCAGAACTGGTCCGACGCCTGGGCGGTGGGTTACACACCCTACTACACAACCGCCATCTGGTTCGGCTTCGACAGGCCCGGCAATTCCCTCGGCGTTAACCTCACGGGCGCGACGCTGGCCGGCCCGGTCTGGGGGGACTACATGCGGGAAATACACCAGGGACTTGCGTACCGTGATTTTATACGCCCCTCCACGGGTATAGTCGAAGTAACAGTCTGCGCTAAATCGGGCCTCCTTAAAACGGCCGCGTGCAACGAGGGCGAAGTGACCCTTCCCTTCCTCGAGGGAACCCAGCCGCGCGGTTACTGTACCATGCACGGCGGGGCTCCCGCCTATGAACGGTTTACCGTCACCAGGCCCTTTAACCCGGACGACGACATTGTCCTTGAGTCGCTTCCCATGCCGACATTACGGGTGGATCTCCTTCCCGAAATCAGGCCCGGTAATTCCCGGAACGCGCAGCCGCCGGCATCTTCAGGCGGCGCGCGGAACCGCCCCGCGCAGGGCCGCACGCCGCAGGGCCGCACGCCGAGGAACGCCCCCCCAGTCCAAGACAACGGGCTTGAAAGCGAATCCCGGACGGCCGAAAACGCGGCCCCCGCCATGCCCGGCGGGACGGACGGGCTTCCCGGCGCGGACGACTTTGGCCTTGAGATGCCTTCATACAACCCCCTGCTGGACTAGAGCCGTGCGGATTCCCGTGAACGACATCATTGTAAAGAAACGCGTCCGCAAAGATGTGGGCGACATATCCGCCCTTGCCGAAAGCATGAGGCGCTACGGGCAGATAAGCCCTGTCCTCGTAGGCAAGAACAACGTTCTTATCGCCGGGGAAAGGCGGCTCAGGGCGGCCCGTTTGCTGGGGTGGCGCACCATCAACGCGGTTATCGCCGAAACTTCGCTTCCGCTTTCCCTTCTGGAAATGGAAATCGAAGAAAACACCCAGAGGCGGGATTTTACGGACGAAGAGGAAGCCGGGGCGCTCAGGCGTCTGTACCGGCTGCGCAGGCCCGGATTCTTCCGCCGGCTGTGGAACACCGTTCTGGTGTTTTTCAGGCGGCTTTTCGGAACAGCCGCTTGACAAACCGGGCGTTCGGCGGAATAAAAAAAATATCAAGGGCCCTGTGCGTTTCCATCGAGAAATTTGTAAACAGGCTGGGGCTCGGGATGCGGGCCAAGCTCATCATCATATTCGTCATCATCAAGGTCATTCCCCTTATTCTCCTTACCCTTATGGCGTGGCGCCAGGCGAATATTCTGGGAACAGAGCTTAACCGGCGTACAGGGGAGCTTACCGGCAGGGCGAACGCCGCGCTGCTTGAAATGGGGCGGATAGCGGTGGACGATTCGGTCAAGGCGCTGAACGATTTTGCCACCGACGACATAGAACGGATAAGCACCGGCATGGCAAAACAGGTGGCGGATTTCCTCTACGGGCGGGACGGCGACATACTGCACGCGGCGTCCCTTCCGCCCAATGAAAAGGACTATTCCCTCTTTATCGAAAACCGCAGGGGCAGCATCGTAAAACAGGGTGAATGGAAACTTGCCCCGGACGGCCTCTCGTGGATTCCCGCCGGCGCGCCCGGGGAAGCGCTTCGGGCGGGGGAAGTTTCATCTTCCAACCATGAAAACGACGGGAATTTCCGCTACCGGCCGCCCGACGCGTACGAAACCGAATCGCGCCCGCTGTACCTGGAAATGACCTTTGTGGATACCGCCGGCAACGAGCGCGTCAAGGTTACCAGTTCTTCCCGCATGGACAGAACGCTCAAAAATGTCGCCGACAGGCGGAATACCTACGTAAAGGCGGAAACTTATTTTGAGGATCTGAAAAAACTCAAGCCCGGCGAAATTTACGTTTCCGACGTGATAGGCGCCTATGTTCCTTCGCGGCTTATCGGCATGTACACGCCGGAAAACACCGCGGAAAGGGGCCTTCCCTTTGTGCCCGAAGAAGAAGCCTACGCCGGAATGGAAAACCCGCTGGGAAAGCGCTTCCAGGGGATAGTGCGCTGGGCGTCGCCTGTAACGGAAAACGGGCGGATAAGGGGCTACGTGACCCTTGCCCTGGATCACGATCACATCATGGAGTTTACCGACCACACCACGCCCATGCGGGAACGGTACACGGAACTGCCCAGCGCCTACGAGGGCAATTACGCCTTTATATGGGACTACAAATGCCGGAGCATCTGCCACCCCCGCCATCATTCCATCGCGGGCTACAATCCCGAAACCGGTGAACCTGAAATTCCCTGGCTTGAGGAAACGGTGTACAACGACTGGCAGGCGTCGGGAAAACCCTACAACGAATTCATCAAGGATTACCCGGTCTTCGACAACCAGTCGCGCGGCAAAAAACCCGCGGACGCCCTTACCAGGCAGGGGCTCGTGGGCCTTGACGGCCGCTACCTTAACCATGCCCCCCAGTGCACAGGCTGGTTCGATTTGACAAGCGAAGGCGGTTCGGGATCGTTCCTCATTTTGTGGAGCGGCCTCTGGAAGCTGACCACGGCGGCGGCCATTCCCTACTACACCGGCCGCTACGGCGAATCGAAGCGGGGTTTCGGATTTGTCGCCATAGGCGCGGGCTTTGAGGATTTTGACAGGCCGGCGCGGGACATGGAAACCACGCTGGACGGCGTCATCGCCGGTACGGACAGGGATCTTGCCGGGGCGGCGGCCGAAACGAAAACAGCCATAGAGGAGAATCTGTACAGTACCGCGGTAAAGCTCGCCGTCTCGGCCGGACTCATGATCCTCCTTGTCGTCTTAATCGCCATCTGGATGGCTTCGATTTTTACCCGCAGCGTTACAAGGCTCATCGGCGGCATTTCCCGTTTCCGTTCGGGGGAACGCGGCTTCCGTTTCAACGCCCCGGTAAAGGACGAAATGGGCACGCTTGCCGATTCGTTTGACGAAATGGCGGACAGCCTTGTGGAAAGCGACCGGGGCCCCCTTGTCATCACCGACATGCGGCGCCGCATCATTTACGTGAACGAGGAAGGGCAGAAAATTTTTCACCTTACCCTTGATGAATCAAAGGGAAAAAATTACGACGATATAAGCATCTACCCCTCCGGTTCCTCCTTTGATCCTGCCGCCGCCCTCGACGCCGGAAAGGAAACGGACATATTCTACGAGGAAACATCGGAACACTACTACAAGGGGAACGCCACCTACCTTACGGACAGGGAAGGCGGGAACATCGGGTACATCATTACCTCCACGGACGTAACGGAGATCATAGAACAGCAGCGGAAAATTTCCGAACAGCGCAACCTTCTGGACCGCATCTTCTCCTCGTCACCGGACATCATCTGGTACCAGAGCCCGGACGGAAAGATCCTTGCCGCCAACCCCCGGTACGCGTCCATGTTCGCAAAGACCCCCGAAGAAGTTACCGGGCGCGGCGTGGCGGAATTCATGCCGGCTTCCCGCCTTGACCTTGCCGAAACAAAAAAAAGGGAAGCCTTCGCGCTGCGCAGGCCGCTGTACTACGAGGACAGGTTTCTCTTTCCGGACGGCCACCTTGAAGTTCTCGATCTGGTGCTGACCCCCATCTTCGACGGGCAGGACAAACCCGCCGGGCTGCTCGGCTTTGGCCGCGACGTATCGGTCCGTGTTCACATTGAAAACGAACTCCGCCACACGCAGGAGGACCTGGAGGAGGCGGTGCGGGCGGCGCGGAAGGCAAACGAACACAAGGGGGATTTCCTCGCCCGCATGAGCCACGAGATACGCACGCCCATGAACGCCATTATAGGAATGACGGAGATTGTAAAAAAGAAACTTGCCGGTGCGGAAAACATTTCACAGGACATTATGGGGCATATAGGGCAGATAGAAATTTCTTCCCGTCATCTTCTGGGACTGCTCAACGACATACTGGACATATCGAAAATAGAAGCGGGGAAAATAGAACTCTCAGAGGAAGCGGCCGATCTTCTGAAACTTGCCGGGACCGCGGCCGCCATTGTACAGCCCCGCTGTGATGAAAAAAACATCACCCTCCACACGCGCTTTGACATCCCTGGCGGAACGGCCTTTGTGACAGATCCGCTGAGGCTCAGGCAGGTGCTTATTAACCTTCTTGGGAACGCGGTCAAATTCACCCCGCCGGGCGGCAGGGTAGATTTTACCGTGACGGAAAAGGAGCGGCGCGGCGGGGACGTCCTGTTTCACTTTGCCGTGCGGGACAACGGCATAGGCATTACCGAAAAGGCGCAGGCCATGCTCTTCAGGCCCTTTGAGCAGGCGAACAGCGGCATTTCGCAGAAATACGGCGGAACGGGACTGGGGCTCGCCATAAGCCGGAATATCGTGCAGATGCTCGGCGGCGACATCACCGTACAGAGCAGGGAAGGAGAAGGCAGCGAGTTCGGTTTTTCCGTGTGGTTTACAGAGTCGCAAACAGAAGCCGGAAAAGAGACTCCCGTCAGCGACATGCCGGGCCTTTTCAAAGACAGGCGCGCCCTGCTCGTTGACGACGTGGAAATAAACCGCGTCATCGCGGTAAACCTTCTTGAACATACGGGCATTGCCATAGACGAAGCCGGGGACGGGGAAGAGGCGTTGCGCATCTTCCTTGAGTCGCCTGAGTACACCTACGACATCATCTACATGGATGTACAGATGCCGGGCATGAACGGCTACGACACATCCAGGGCCATACGAAACCTTGACAGGAAAGACGCGAAGACCGTGCCCATAGTGGCGCTTACCGCCAACGCCTTCAGGGAAGATATAGACAAGGCGCTGGCCAGCGGCATGAACGCGCATCTGGCAAAGCCCATGGAAAACGAAAAGGTCCTTGAAGTTACCGTTAAACTTCTTTCGGAACATTAGAGTTGTTCAAGAAGGCTTATGGGCGGCCTTTTTTTCGAAATGGGAAAATTCCATTGTAAAGGCCGCGCGTCCCTGGCTTACCGAGCGGAGGGACGTCATGAAACCGAACATCTTCGCCATGGGAGCTTCGGCCTTTATCTCGTCCACGTGGGGTTTCGATTCCATGCTGAGCACGCTGCCGCCGCGCTGGGTCACAAGGCCCATCACGTCCCCGACAAATTCACCGGGAGAAGAGAGGTTTACCGCCATGATGGGCTCAAGGAGCACGGGGCCCGCCGCCCTGGCGGCTTCGTCAAACGCCATGCTGGCGCAGGCTTCAAAGGCGAATTCGGTTCCTGAAAGCTCCGAATAATCAAGGCCCGTAACGGTTACCGCGACATCCGCGCAGGGATAGCCCATGACTATTCCCGACGCAAGCGCGCCCCGCACGCCCCGCTCGACGGCGTCAAAAATCTCGCCGGGAATGCCCGCGCGGCTCTTGACCGTACAGGCGTATTTGTTGCCCGCCCCGCGCCCCGCCCCCTCCACCGTAAGGCTGACAGAGGCGGCGTTTTCCTTTCCCGCCATGACGCGGGAAAAAGTTTCCGTATGGTCCGCGCGCTTCTCCACCGATTCGCGGTAGGTGACCTGGGGGTTCCCCGCCCTGACGGCGAGCCTGTAATCCTTGAGTATGCGCGTCACAAGAACGTCCAGATGCAGTTCCCCCATGCCCGATATGATAAGCTGGCCCGTCTCCTCGTTTTCCTTTGTGGTAAAGGTAGGATCTTCTTTTGAAAGTATGGCGAGGATCTCGCGGAGCCTTTCCTGATCCGACATGGTACCCGGCTCAAGGGATACGGAAATAACCGGCTCGGGGAACTTCATCTTCTCCAGCACCACGGGCCATCCTTCGCTTCCTACGGTATCCCCCGTCTGGGCAAGTTTCATCCCTATGATTACCCCTATGTCTCCGGCGGAAAGCTCCTCCATGGGCTCGGACTTGTTGGAGTGCATGCGCAGAATGCGGTTGGCCCGCTCCCTCTTCTTCTTGCCAATATTAAAGACCACGCTTCCCGGCTTAATCGCCCCCGAATACATGCGTACATAACAGAGGCTTCCCGCTTCCCTGTCGTTCTGTATCTTGAAAACAAGCCCCAAAGGCGGGCCCGAAGGATCGCACGGTATGGAAAGGTCTTCTTCTTTTTTAAGATGATGCCCCTGGGCGGGGGCCGCCTCGTCGGGAGCGGGAAGATAATCGACCACGGCGTCTATGAGCGGCTGGACACCCATGTTGCGGCGGGAAGCGCCGGCAAACATGGGAAGAAGAGAGCGGCGCAATACCGCCTTCCGCAGCTCGCGCCGCAAAAGGACACATTCGAGTTCTTCACCGGCAAGGTACTTTTCGGTAACGGCATCGGAAAAGGCCGAAAGGGCGTCTATGAGTTTTTCCCGCCAGAGCAGGGCAAGCTGCCGCCGCGACGGATCAATGGGAGAATAGCAGAGCTTTTCGCCTTCGCTCCCCTCCCAGCGCACTTCGCGCATTTCGACAAGATCGATAACGCCTTCAAAATCCCCTTCGCTTCCTATGGGAATTTGAAGGGCGGCCGTTTTGACGCCGAGCCTTGAGGCGACATTGTCAAGAACGGAGAAAAAATCCGCCCCGGCCCTGTCCATCTTGTTGACATAGCCTATGCAGGGCACGCGGTAGCGTTCGGCCTGGCGCCACACCGTCTCGGTCTGGGGCTGGACGCCGTGGACCGCGTCGAAAATGGCCACCGCGCCGTCAAGGACGCGGAGGGAACGTTCCACCTCGGCGGTAAAATCAACGTGTCCGGGCGTGTCGATAATGTTAATCTGGTATTTTGAACCGGAGGATTCCCCGGGGCCGCCTTCCTTTTGCCACCAGGCGGTAGTGGCGGCGCTCTGTATCGTGATGCCCCGTTCCTGCTCCTGTTCCATCCAGTCCATTATCGCCTCTCCGTCATCGACTTCGCCGATGCGGTGGCTCTTCCCCGTGTAATAGAGGATGCGTTCGGTAGTGGTTGTCTTGCCGGCGTCAATGTGGGCCATGACGCCGATGTTGCGCATGTTTTTAAGCATTTACCTTATTTTACCCGGAACGGAAACAAAAAGCAACGCAAGGCGCGGACGCGCAAAGATGCGGACTGCGGCGTTCCTTTCCGCCCTTTCCGCGGATTAATGTTGCGCAAATTCATTTCCGGGATTATGCTGAACAACAGGGCTTTTTCAAATCTTCGATTCTGAACGAGCGAATTTAGACACCGGGAGTAATCAGAATAATGGAATCACTTTCGTACGTAATGGTAACGCCGTATACAATCGCGAAAAGCAGAACGGGCGGCGTTATCGCGCGCCTTCTTTCCCGCACGGATCTTGAGCTTGCAGGCGCGCAGATAATGGCCCCCGATGAAGCGTTCGTACACGCATACACCGCCTCCCTGCGAAAAAGGGAACCGGCCAATGAATTGTCGCTGCTTGCCGCTTACGTTGAAAAAAACATGATCCCGTCGGAGGGCCGGCGGCACCGGACGCTGCTCCTCATCTTCCGGGGAAAAAACGCCTGCGAAAAACTGCTCGCCGCGTGCGGCCACATCGACACCACGCAGATAGCCGTTGACGCGATGAAGGGAGAAACCATACGCGACACCTACGCCGATCTTATTTTTTCCCGCGACAGGAAAGGGGAGGTAAGCTATTTTGAACCCGCGGTGCTTACCGCCCGCACACAGAAGGACGCGGACGGGGATCTCGATCTTTTCGCGCGCTTTCTTTCGGGCCAGCCGAACATAATCCGCAACGTAGACTACCCGGACCCCTCAAAAATTGAAAAAACGCTCGTGATAATAAAACCCGATAACTGGACCTACAATTCGTCGCGGCCGGGGACCATCATAGACATGTTCTCGAGAACGGGGCTGCGCATCGTCGGCATCAAGGTACACCGCTTCTCGCTCGCCGAAGCCCTGGAATTCTACGGGCCCGTGGAAGAGGCCCTCCGCAAAAACCTGGCCCCCGGTTTCGGCAGGCGGGCGCGCGAGATGCTGGAAAAAGAATTCAGCATTACCCTGAGCGGCGAATTCGCGGAGGCCCTTTCACGCGATTTCGGCGCGGAATGCACGCGGGATCAGTTTGCCCAGATCATCGCCTTTATGTGCGGAAGACGGCCCGGGTCCTGTTCCGAAGAAGAACGAAAGGGACCCGGCAGCGTCAAGTGCATGATACTTGTTTACGAGGGAAAGGACGCCGTCAAAAAAATACGGGACGTACTGGGGCCCACCGATCCCCTCAAGGCGCCCGAGGGAACGGTGCGCCGGGAATTCGGCAGCAACGTGATGATAAACACCGCCCACGCGTCCGATTCATCCCGGAGTTTCGAACGTGAAAAAAACATCGTAAAGACCGACGAGAACACGCTTTCGGACGTTATCAAAAATTACCTTGCGGGACGCCCCTGAAAGGAAAACCCCGCAAGCGCTTCATCCGGTCCCGGCGGGCGCCTCATTCGGTTTCGGCCGGCATTCCGGCGTTGCCCGCGTTCCCCCCGGAACCTCCCGAAAGGGGAACGATGATTTCAAGCAGTTCAACCCTGAATATCAGCGTCGCGTAGGGGGGAATAACCTGGCCCATGCCCTGCTCCCCGTACGCAATGCGGGAAGGAATATAGAAACGGTACACGCTGCCGACGGGCATAAGCTGAAGCCCTTCGGACCAGCCGGGAATGACGCGGTTAAGCGGAAATTCCACCGGCTCGCCCCGGCTGAAACTCGAATCGAAAACGGAACCGTCGATGAGGCTTCCCTCGTAATGCACCCTGACCGTATCGGCCCCCTGCGGCTTTACCCCGGTTCCCTCGCTCAGAATTTCATATTGAAGCCCGCTTTCGGTGACGCGCACCGTATCCTTCTCCGCGTTTTCGGCAAGAAAGGCCGCTTCCTTTACGCGGTTTTCCTCGGCCCGCCGGGCCATGACCTCCTCAAAGGCGGCCTGAACCATGGCAACCGACTCCTCAAGGGTATAGGCACTTTTGGCCCCGGTAACAGAATCTTTGAAACCTTCGGTAAAGGCGTCATAATCAAATTCCAGCCCGGTCCGGCCAAGATCGGCCCCAATCACCCGGCCAAAGGCATAGCTTGTTTTTGCCCGCTCGTCGGCGCGGGTAACATCTTCAGGAACGGCCCGGCCAAAAACCGCAGACGAAAGGGCGGTAAAACAAAAAACGGCAATATATTTCTTCATGTTACAAGCATAGGTCTTTATCCTGTAAAGTACAATAGACAAAAATCTTTTCCCTGTTTATAGTAAACGGAAGTTGTTCAAAACTCCTGTTATTGACTAACTCTAATTGACAAGGGGCTGGCAGTGCTTCCTCGGTTTTCGCTTCTTAAAGGGATCTACAGATCCGATGTGAGTGTCGGGCGTTTCCTCTGTGTGCTTGTTCTTTCGGGTATTTCATTCGGGCTTTACAAGGGCATTCAGGACAACTACCTTGCGGAAATTGTCCATATTGACGCCTTTGAACGGGGCATCGTGGAATTCTTCCGTGAAATACCGGGGCTTCTTGTAGTGCTTATTCTTGCCGGAATGTACCGCTTTACCGAAGGCCGCATCTTCAAGATAGGCGTAGCCCTGATGGCGGCGGGACTCATGGGCCTTCTTGCCGCCGGAACGGGCAAATTCATCGTGGTTCTTTTCATGGTGATCTTCAGCACGGGGGAGCACATCATCATGCCGGTGCGGACAACCCTCTCGCTGGATCTGGCCGAAAAAAACAGGGGCGGCGCGTCGCTGGGCATTACCACCGCGCTGGGGCAGGGCGGAAACATCGCGGGTTTCCTCATTGTTACCGCCGCGTTTTTTGTTTTTTCCCGGACGGGATTCGGAAGGCCCGGCAGCGGGGAAGGGACGGCGCGGTTCAAGATCATCTTCGCCGCCGCCGCCGCGCTGATGACGGCCGCGACGCTCATTGTACTCGCGCTGCGGGAATCGGAACTCAAGGTAAAACGCCGGCGCTTTTATTTCGCCAGGAAATTCTTCAAGTACTATATGCTGGAAGTTTTCTACGGCGCGCGGAAACAGATCTTCATTACCTTTGCCCCCTATGTGCTCATACTCAACTACGGCGCTGACACGTCCGTCATCTCCATGCTCCTCGCGCTGAGCGCGGTCTTCGGCGCCGTCATAAGCCCCTTCATGGGAAAACTTATCGACAGGGCGGGCTACAAGATCATCATGGTCACCGACACCCTTCTTCTGATAGTAGTCTGCTTCTTCTACGGTTTTTCACACATCATCTTCCCCATGCATATCGCATTCTATGTGGTCTGTGTGAATTACATCCTTGACGCGATAATTTCCCTTGCCAGCATGGCAAGCAACGTGTACGTGCAGGACATCGCCTCAAGCCAGGAGGAGATTACCGCGACGCTGAGCACCGGCATTTCGGTTAACCACGTGATCAGCATATTCATAGCCCTCGCGGGCGGGCTCATCTGGAAACTGGCGGGCGTGGAACTCCTCTTCAGCATTTCGGCCTTCCTGGGGCTCTGCAACACCCTGTACGCCGCGACGATACAGCCGGAGAAGGAAAGACTACAGGCGAAGGCAAAACAGCCGATAATGGAAGTGAAATGAGCTTGTTCCAAAACCCGGTTGGTGCGAACCTTCGGTTCGATGAAACAGGCTGGGTAAAAAGCTGTTCCAAAAACTGAATTTTTGAAACAGCCTCAAATAATAATTTTCCTGGGAGCGTACCGCATGAAAAAAATTCCGCCCGCCGCGGCGATTCTGTGTTTTCTTTTGGCCTTTACCCCGGACGGGTTTTTACACGCCGCCCCTCCTGAACTTGTCAAGATAAGCACCGACCTTCCCGATTTTGTCATGGGACTTCCCTCGCGGGCGGACACCATCTACGGATACGGGGCGGCCATCGCGCCGGATCTGGATGAATCGCTTGAACTGGCGGAAACCCACGCCAAAAGGGATCTTTCAGGCCGCATAGTCGAAGGAATTCCTTCCGTGTCGGAATATATAACGAAAATATCGGGCGGCGCCTGGGACCCGCTGTTCATCCAGATCCTGCTCCTCGCGGACAGGCACATCATGGACGCTCTTATCTACACCGGCGTCACCGTCGTGGAAAAACGCGTCCAGACCCCGGACGGCGCGGTATGGTGCCTCCTTTCGCTCAAAAAAAAGGACGCGCTCGCGATCATAACAAACGTGGACCGGCTGCTGCGGTAGAGTTCCGCGCCCGGAAATTTACCGGCCAAAATAATCACTTATGGACCCGGACCAAAGGTCCGTGATTTCCTTGAAAACAGCATTTTAGCGGCCACTGGACGAAAAACGCAAGGTCTGTCCATAAAGTAACCGGCTTTTGCGGACAGACACTATTTATGTGATTTGAGGTTTGAAAAATATGGTTCGGGTGTTAATAGCGGAAGATGAAAGCATTGCGCGGCGCGGTCTTGTTGAAAATGTTGATTGGAATGGCAACGATATAGAACTGACCGCTGCGGCGGAAAACGGCATGGAGGCCTACTTGATGGCCCAGGAATTTGCCCCGGATATTATTGTTACCGATATTTGCATGCCGGTGATGAACGGCCTTGAGCTTATCGAAAAACTGCGCAAGGAAATGCCCTCAATAAGGTATATCATTTTGAGTGCCCACGAAGAGTTTGCCTGGGCACAGCAGGCGATTCGGTTTGGTGTGGATAACTATGTGGTAAAACCGGTTGATGATGCCGAACTCATTAAAACGGTTAAGGCGGTATATTGCAAGACAGAAAAAATACAGCGGGAAATGTTTCAAAAAAATATTGACTATCTTCTGTTGAAGAACGACTGCCTGTTTATGGATCGTTATCAGCAGCTGGAAGATCAGCTTGTCCTTGCGCTACGGTTTTTTCAGATTCCCGAAATGGAGGAAATACTTGACGAAATATATGCCATGTTCTCCGGTAAACAAAACTCAACGGGAACACCGGATGCCGACTCTACAATACATTATTACCGTTCGGTTTGTATACGACAGTTTGTCCGTTTCAGGGAATCCCTCTCCACAAAAGGAGGCAATGATATTTTTATGGGAATAGAATCGGTCATTGAAAATGAGCTGCTCCCCCTTGACAACAGCGCCGCGATTCTTTCCTGGTACCGACGCAAGCTACGTGAGTATGCCAACGTTTTTGTTGTTCATAATCAAAGCCGTGCCGAACGGGTCGTTGAACAGGCTGAAGAATACATACGGCAGAATTATGCCCTTAATATCGCACTCAATGATGTATCCGCGGAAGTTTTTGTCAGCCCGCAGTACCTGAGCCGTATTTTCCACAATGAGAAAGGCATTTCATTTATCGAATATCTCAATCGCTACCGCATCGACAGGGCAAAAGAACTGCTCTATCAAAAAAGTATTCCCATAACAGAGGTGGCATTTCAGGCCGGTTATAACGATTACAAATATTTCAGCAATGTATTCAAAAAATACACCGGACTTACACCGCGAGATTTCAGGAAAGAACATTCGTGAGTATTTTTAAAAACCAGAACGGTACATACATCAGCATACGGTACAAACTGCTGGCTGTATTCTTTGTTTTTTTCTTTTTGGCGACTTCGGTAATTACTTCTGTAGTATTCCTGTTCATTTCCGATATGGCAAGACGCAATGTAAGCACGTCAAACGCCAATCTCATTTCTTACATCAGTGACAATATCAGTTTTCTGTTGAACGAGGTAAAAGATACTTCAATGTTCTTCCTGACCAATGAAACGCTTATTTCCCTGCTTGAAGCCTCAGATCCCAGAAGTCTTGATTTTATAAAAAAGCAGGATGAGGTATACCGTTCTCTTATAAACCGGATGGTTAGCGGCAACAGTTCAATCGAATCCATCGAAATTATCGGCAATAATGGTGTCAATATATCCTGGAATAAATATTATGCCAGCGCTACAAAGTATGAAAACCAGATAAAATCGGCAAAAAATCTTATCGGCAAGGACAATTGGACGCCTGACGGACAGCTTGGATATTTTCTCAACACCGGAGGGCAACTTTCTTTCCTCAGGGTATTGCGTGCAAATACAAATCTTTCACAGGTATTGGGATATCTGATGATCCATTTGCCTGCGAGCCGTATTGATGATATATATAAAAACCGTTTGTTTTATGAAAATTCGGCTCTTTATATTGTTGATACCAATAATTTAATCATTACCTCCAACATCAGGAGGAATTTTGGAAATGTTTTTGACATACAGCTTCCTTTCTATTTTGACAGCGAACCAGGGAGTGATAAATTTGGCGGTTATTTTGAAATTCGCAGGGAAGGAAAAAAATCAATCCTGTTTTACCGGAAACTTGCTTCCTGTGACTGGTATGTTATCAATGTGGTACCGCAGGATTTACTTCTGCATGAATATTCAGTTGTAGCGCGATATCTTGTTATGGTAATTGTCTTCTGTTCATTTTTCAGCATACTGCTTGTCATGTTCTATTTGAAACGGATGCTTAATCCCCTTGTAGAAGTTTCACATGCCATGGGGGAAATTGAAAAGGAGCATTATACCATTCAAATTGCCAATTACAGGAATGACGAGATTGGCAATATGGCAAAGAGTTTTAATCATATGGCGCGGAAACTGAATGATCTGATAAAACAGGTCTACGGCTTTGAGATAAAACAACGGGACATGCAGATAACCACGTTACGCAGTCAGATGAATCCCCATTTCCTGTATAATATGCTGGATGTTATCGTATGGAAGGGCAGAGCCGAACAGGCCTATGATACCGTCGAATTTACCCGTGAATTATCACTGTATCTGCGTAAAAGCATTTCAGAAAGTAAGACCTTCAGCACTGTTCATGATGAAACAATTCATCTCGTTACATACATTAATTTGCAAAAAAACAGACTGGGGGACAGTATCGAATTCAGCATTAACATAGAGGAGAATTCCAGAGTTTGCCTGACCATTGAAAGCGTTTTGCAGCCGCTGGTTGAGAATGCTATCAATCATGGCATACTTGAAGGCAGTGGCGTTGGTTCTGTGGCGGTAAGAATAGGTGTAGAAGGAAAAATCCTCGTTATTGAAGTTGAAGACGATGGCAGTAATGAACCTGATATTAAAGATCTGGAAGAAATCATGAATACAGAAAACAGGGACAGCCGTGGTTTTGCCATTAGGAACATCAACAGCCGGATAAAATTGCTCTTTGGGACGGAATGGGGGCTGTGTTTTCATCGAACTCCCGATGGTTTGACCATAGCAAGAGTAAGACAGCCGGCCTGTACAACGCTGGAAATTCAGGAAATTTCCGCGGCCAAAATTCATAAATAACCGTGTTTGGTTAAAAAATTAAACAATCTCGTTAAAAAAACAGGTATCATGATTCGGGATATATCTTTACAATCAAGAAAATTATTTACGATTGGAGGAAAATTTTCATGAAGATGCAAAAACCTATTACGACGATGTTGTGTATTCTGGTATTTGCCGGTATTTTTGGCGCCTGCGGAGGAAAACAATCTACCGCCTTATCCCAGGCAGTGACTACCCCTGGTCTTTCCGCTCCGGTGACTCTTAACGTGATTGACTCGTATCTGCCAAATCTGACGGAACCCGATGTAATCGCGTTAAATATTGTAATTGACAGGTTTACGGCGGCTCATCCTGATATAACGCTCGTCCGGGATCAGTCTTCCGCCGATGTCATTGATACCAAAGTACCGACCCTTGCTTCGGCCAATGAATTACCGGATATTTTTACGAACCGTTCGGCCTGGGTGCCCAATTTTGAGGCGTCAGGCCAGCTTATGCCGATTAATGATCTTTTTACCGATGATCCCGCTTTTCTTACTGGGTTTTCTCCCGGAATGCTTGATGATTTTACCTATCAAGGCAAGGTTTACGGTATTCCGTGGCGCGCCATGTCACTCTTCTTTATGTACTACAACATGGACATTCTGGCCCAGGCCGGCATTAATTCAGTTCCCAAGACATATGACGAGTTAAAGGCTGCCATAGCCGCAGTTAAAAAGACCGGCGTTACTCCCATTGCTTTGGGTGATAAAGGTAAATGGTGTAGCCGGATGTGGTTTTCCGGCCTTAACGTCCGTACTGCAGGCGGCGATTACCTTGAAAGACTGAAAAGCAGTCAATTAAAATTCACTGATGATGTCTTTAAAAAATCATTGGGTATTATGAAAGAGCTTGCCGACATGGATGCTTTTAACGAAGACTTTACCGCCATTGATTTTCTGCAGGCTCGACAACTCTACTATGCCAGGAAAACAGCCATGTACGGAGAGATGGCCGCTTTTGCCCAGAGTTCCGAGACCGCCTGGCCTGATGATATACGTGATGTTACCAAGTTCGAATTCTTTCCTGCCTTGCCTGGTGAAGGTCCTGTCTCAGGCAATGTTGCCGAACCGGTTACCGCGGACTGGGGCCTTTCGTTTAATTCAAAACTGAAAGGGGACAAACTGGTCGCGGCCCGCGTCTTTGCGAAGGAAGTACTCGGAGACGCGTACAACCAGGTTCTTGCCGAGAAAGGCGGTCTTGCGGTTCGTCCTACCCCGTTGGCAGACTTCTCCGAACTCCCCAGCGCGGTTGTATATTACAACGAGAATATAGCGCCCCGTATCATTGGCGGCGGCCATATTGACAGCCGGCTGCCTGGTGGCATCCTCGAAACTGTTTCCGCTGCGCTCCAGGAGACACTTCTTGGCATGAAGCAGCCTGCGGAAGCCCTGCAGGATATGCAGAATGCTTTTGACAAAGCGGATATTAAATAGCGTCTGTATTCTGTCCATAATGCAGACACATTATGGACAGATCTCCCTGAAACAGGCATTTCACGTACCGCGCCACGGCGGGTTCCTGGATATTAGCCCCCCGAATAGAGTCGTTTGACAATACGGCTGGTTGCCGGTCAATAGAGTTGCACAACTTGTTTAGTCGCAGACAATAGTTTGCGCACCAACCAGGTTCCTAAACAAGTCAAACAAAGAATCAGGAAAAAAAGGAGGGTATTTGTGGCAGAAAGACTTAAAAAGGCTGACAAAAAGGTTCTGGGGGTGTTAATAGTACCGGGAATTTCCGTTTTTTGTTTTGCTCTTCTCATACCTATTGCAATCGCTGTTTATTATAGTCTTTTTACATGGCGAAGCATCACAAAGCCTGTCTGGAACGGTTTTGCCAATTTCAGGGAACTGGCAACTGATCCGATCTTCTGGAAGGCCCTGATAAATAATCTAAAACTTGCTTTCTACACTCTTGTCGGACAGATAGGCATCGGCTATTTTCTTGCTTTTGCGCTGGTTTCCCGGTGGGTGCGTTTTCGGCAGTTTCACCGCATAGTCATGTATTTTCCGGCGATGGTTTCATCGGTTGTCATGAGTTTCCTATGGACTCTGGTTTACAGTAATGATTACGGTATATTGAATGCCCTCCTTCGTTTGACGGGCCTGGGAAAATATACGACGGCATGGCTCAGTAATCCGAAAATTGTTGTAGAAGTTCTGGCGGTACCCCTTATCTGGCAGTGGTTTGGTTATTATACAGTTATATTTCTCAGCGCCTTTGTCTCGATTCCCTCCGAAGTACTCGAATCAGCAAAACTTGAAGGGGCCGTTGGCATCAAACTTGCCTGGCGTATTTACATGCCGATGACGTATGATACGCTCAAGGTCGCGGTAATGTTGTGCCTCGCCGGTATCATGAAGGCATTTGACCATGTGCTTGTAATGACCGATGGAGGACCCGGAACCAGTTCCATGGTTTTGGCTCTTTATGCCTACAAAACAACCTTTGTCGGTCTCCGCCATGGATTCGGCAGTTCTATCGCAGTTGGCATTGTCATTATAAGCCTTGTTATTACCATGCTTGCAAGAACCATCATGGGAGGCAAACGCTATGACTAAAAAACGTTTTTCTTTTTCGGCATTTTTTCTGAATGCGATATTAATGCTACTGTCGATCACCTGTATTTATCCGGTTATTTGGCTGATATATTCTTCCGTCAAAACCGATGCCGATTTTATGGCGCATATATTTGGACTGCCAGCCCTGCCGTTACAATGGAACAATTATTACGCCGCATTGATTCGGAGCAAGATTTTAAATTATTTTTTTAATACGCTGTTCAATGGTTTCTCATCGGTGTTGGTAATTATTTTCTTTGCCTTCTGTATAGGCTATGTTCTTGCCCGTTACCGTTTTAAAGGAAAATTCCTTGTTGAACTAATATTGATGCTTGGCATGATAGTACCGGTTCATTCCCTGTTGGTTCCCATGTATATTCAGTTTAAACTGATCAATATTGTTGACCGGCGGGGTGTCCTGATTTTCCCTTATGTGGGTATCATGCTTCCTCTCTCGGTATTTCTTATCCGTGCCTACATCAAGAGACTTCCCGCTTCCCTTGAAGAATCGGCCGAAATTGAAGGAGCCGGTCTCGCTTCGACACTGTTATGGATTATTGTACCGGTTGCAAAGCCTGTACTTGTTACAGTTAGCGTCATTGTCTTTAATTTCGTATGGAATGAAATGCCATTCAGCCTGATTTTAAATGCCAGTGACAAGGTACGCAATATTGCGGTAGGAATAATGAATTTTGCTTCCAGTTATGATGTAAAATGGACTCTGCGAATTGCCGCCTGTGTTACTTCGTTGATTCCGGTCATCCTGTTATACGGATTCTTTAACAGGCAAATTGTGCAAAGTTCCGTAGACGGTTCTGTTAAGGGTTAACCGGAGTTGATAATACGATGGAGAAAATCATGAATTCGGCTATTCCTGATAAAGACGATGTCCTGAACGGCGAGCTGGTATACGAAGGTGACAGGGTGTTTATATACCGGCTTGCGGACTGCCTTTATTTCAGAAAAGCAAATTTACTGGAACGCGGTCAATGTAATGGTGTGTATATTGTGGGTGGCGGTGCCGTTGCCGCGGTAGATATTCCAACAATGGAAGCTGCCGTTGAAATGGAAAATGAAATCAGAATGCTTTTTGGCCTTCCCCTGCGTTATATTTTTTTGACTCATCCGCACAAGGATCACATCGACGGCATCGGGCATTTTTTGGGTAGTTCCGTTACTTTTATCGTTTCATCCCTTCTTGCTTCGGAATTATCCCGGTCTTACCGTGGAAAAAACAAGGCTCTTTTTATGGGCATTGACAGAGATGCGTTGTTATACCTTGGCGATACTGAAATTCGCGTCTTTACCTCAGGATATACCATGCATTCGCCTTATGATCTATTTGTTCATCTTCCGAAAGAAAAGGCGCTCTGTACCGGGGATTGCGTTGTAGAACCATGGATTCTTTATTATCACAGCGCGGATGTCAAGAACTGGATTGCGGGGTTACGGCAAATAGGACGTCAATCCTACCGTCTTGTCCTTCCTGGCCACGGTCCTGTTTTTGGGCCTGACGTTATCGGGAAAACGGCGGATTTTCTGCAATCTCTCTACGATTTGGCGGGCCGTTCTATTGATGAATTGGCTCCCGGGGAACGTTGTGATCTTGATGCCAGCACAATCGACAGGATTACCGACAGGATATTTTGCCGTCCCGAAGCCGCGTTGATAAAACAAAACGGAGGAGCCGAGGCAGAACGGCAATTTCGAATGGTTTTTCGAAGGCGTCTTTACGAATTCCTGAAATAGAGTTGTTTAATAACCAACCGGGTTATTAAACATGTCCATTATATCTTTGTATCTTTTCTTTGGTAAATACTTCCAATAATCTGATATTATTTCTTCTTCATATTTATTTTTGACATCTTGTAATAATTCTTCGAATATACGTTCAACCGCCAGAATTTTCCTGTTTTCCAATAATGTGGAAACTATAGAATAATATTCCTGATTATTGAGCTTGTTCCAAAACCCGGTTGGTTTTGGAACAGCCTCTATTCTTTAAGCATTCGATCCAGACTGTTGTATCAAGTATTATCATTAATCAAATCATCAGCGATTATTGCGGTTACTTTCATACGATTAAGTATACGATACATTATCATATCTGCCAATGTTTTTTCGATTGTTTTTTGATTCGTATTGCCGAAAGCATCAACATTTCATAACATCGTTGTACAGATCAAGATAGAGTTTGGAAGGTTTGTCCCAGCCGTAATCGCAAAGCATGGCCCGGCGGACAAGAGCGTTCCATTCTTTCTTGTCCAGCCATGCTTCCCGCGCACGGAAACAGGCGTCCCGAAGATCATCTGCATTATACGTCTTGAA
>JAISEB010000214.1 GCA_031264395.1 Treponema sp.
TTGTAACAGTAGGGGTGCTACGGCTGAGATGAAGCGAAAGCTTCAAACCCTTAAACCTGATCCGGGTAATGCCGGCGGAGGGAACGTAATTGACGGATCGCAAGTCAATCGGTAACGCCTCCCCGGAATCCGGGGGGGCGTTTTTTTTCGCGAAGTTCCGGAGGAACCATGAAGAATGTACTCAGTATCGCCGGCTCCGATCCGTCAGGCGGCGCCGGTTTTCAGGCGGATCTCAAGACTATGTGCGCCATGGGGGTGTACGGGATGACGGCGATTACGGCCGTCATAGCGCAGAACACCTGCGGGGTGTACCGTATACAGGAGGTGGACCCCGGCATGGTCGCGGCCCAGATTGAGGCGGTGTTTACCGACATCCGCGTGGACGCGGTAAAAACGGGAATGGTCTTTAACGCCCGCATCATCGCGGCAATAAGGGATTCTCTTGTCCGCTTCAACGCGAAAAACATAGTAATAGATCCCGTTATGGTGGCCAAAAGCGGAGATCCCCTGCTGCAGCCGGAGGCGGAAGAGGCGGTAAGGGATTTTTCGGCCATGGCGGACGTGCTTACCCCCAACATCCCGGAGGCGGAAATCATAAGCGGCATGAGCATTGGTTCACAGGACGACATGATACGGGCGGCCGAAAAAATATCCGCCCTGGGCCCCCGGAGCGTGCTCGTCAAGGGGGGGCACAGGTCCGGGGCCGGCGCGGAGGATCTTTTCTACAGCGGGGGAAAGGCGGTGTGGTTCAAGGCCGCGCGCGTGGAAACAAGGCACACCCACGGCACGGGCTGCACGCTTTCTTCCGCCATAGCGTGCCGCCTCGCGCTGGGGGACACTGCGGAAGAGGCGGTGCGGGCGGCCAAGGACTACATCACAAAGGCCATAACTTCTTCTTACGCTGCGGGAAAAGGAAACGGGCCTGTGGGCCACCTCGCCGAACTGTACCGCCGCGCCGGCGTAAACACCGATTAAAGGGAGCTTGTGTTGAAAAGAAGCGCCGTTTTTTTACTTTGGGCCGGGGCGGCCATTTCCATTTCGGAAATTTACACGGGAGGGCTCCTTGCCCCCCTGGGCCTGGCAAGGGCCGCCCTGTTAATCGCCGGGGGGCACATTCTTGGAACGGGACTCCTCGCGCTGGGCGGGTACGTTTCCTTTGCGCGGCGGCGTAACGCCATGGACAGCGCGGCGTTTTCGCTGGGAAGCATGGGGGGAAAGGTTCCCGCCCTGTGTAACGTGGTCCAGCTTTCGCTCTGGACCGCCGTCATGGTAATTCAGGCGGCGGAAGCGGTTACGGCCCTTTTCCCATCCCTTCCCTTTCCCCCCGTAAGCCTCGCGCTGGGGTTAATCGTCCTTGCCTGGGCACTCGTCTTCGGCAGCCCGGCGCAGTGGATCAACAGCGCGGCGGTGATTCTGCTTTTCGTACTCTCCGCCGTCCTCTTGTGGGAACTTGAAGGCCGGGCCGTCCCGGAAGGGGGAAAGGCCCCGTCCGTCATGAGCGCGGCGCTGGGCGTGGAACTTTCCATCGCCATGCCCGTCTCCTGGCTTCCCCTCATCGGGGACTACAGCTTCAAGGCCGAAAACAGGACCCGCGCGGCCGTCCTTCCCTTTGCCGGTTATTTTCTGGCAAGTTCCGCCATGTACTTCTTCGGCCTTTTAATTGCCCTTCGGAGCGGGGGCGATTTTTTTGGCTTCATCGCCGGAAGCCGCTTCCGCTTCTCGGCCTGCGCCGTTGTGGTCCTTTCTACCACAACAACCGCCTTCCTCGATCTTTATTCCGCGGCGGTCTCTCTGGGACAATTCGTAAAAACAAAAAGCCCCCGGCTTCCCATCCTCGTCATAGGAACGGCGGCGGCGCTGGCGTCGGCCTTTTTCCCTTCGGAAAAATACGGCGGTTTTCTTGTCAATTTCCTTTCTTTTATAGGGATGATCTTCGTGCCGGTTTACGGGGTAGTCTTCATCGATTTTTTCATGAAAAGGCCGGAGCACGGCCTGGGGCACAAGGGGCGGAAAACTGTTGCCGAAGCGTTTAACCTTCCGGCCTTTGCCGCGGCGGCGGCGGGGATGATCGTGTACCGCGTCTTTACCGTTTATGAATCAGGCGTTCCCACCCTGTTCTCGCTTGCCGCGGTCTCCGTCCTGTACATTCCGGCGGTCCTGTATAAAACAAAGCGCGGGAAATTCCGCATCACAAAGGAGGAAAACAATGATCACTGAAAAAGCGGCGGCAATAATTGAAAGGGTGAGGGAAGAAAACCCCCTTGTCCACTGTATTACCAATTACATTACCATCAACGACTGCGCCAACATACTTCTTTCCGCGGGCGCGTCCCCGGCAATGTGCGACGCGCTGGACGAGGCGTACGACTTCGCGCGGATCTCGTCGGCCCTGTACATCAACTTCGGCACGTACATAAAGGAACAGGAAGCGGCGGCAATGGCGGCGGCGCTCGGCGCTAAATCGGCGGGAAGGCCCATCGTCATTGATCCGGTGGGCTGCGCGGCAATACCCAGGCGCATAGGCATCCTCGACCGCCTCCATGAACTTGCGGGCGTTTCCATTATCAAGGGAAACATGGGCGAAATCATGGCGCTGGCCGGAAAAAAGGCCGAAGTAAAGGGAGTCGATTCTGACGGGGCCGTTCCCGGCATAGAGGAAACCGCTGCGGAAACGGCAAAGAAATACGGCTGCGTGGTTGCCGCGACGGGGAAGATCGACGTAATAAGCGACGGACGCCGCACCGCCCGCGTTTCCAACGGCGTCCCCATGCTGACAAAGATAACAGGCTCAGGCTGCATGACAGGCGCGCTCTGCGCGGCGGCGGCGGCGATGGCGCGGGACGGGGACGAAATGTTCGCGGCGGCGGCGGCGGCCGTTTCCCTCATGGGCATAGCCGGGGAGAAGGCCGCCGTAAAGGCCAATCTTCCCGGCTCCTTCCGCACCGCCCTTATCGACGCCGTCTACGGGATCACGGGAAAGATCCTGCGCGGCATGGGGAGAATCGAATGCGAAGAAATGTGAACGTATACGGAAACCCGGCAGATCTGAAAAAAAGCCTTCTCCTTTACCTCTGCACCGGCCCCGTCTTTCCGGGGAGGCTTCTTGCGGAGGCGGTTGAAGACGCCGTTTCAGGCGGCGTTACCATGGTGCAGATCCGGGAAAAAGAGGCGGCAATCCGCGATTTTTACCGCACCGTCATTGAGGTAAAAGGGATAACGGACCGCTTTCACATTCCCCTTGTAATCAACGACAGGATCGACATTGCCCTTGCCGCGGGAGCCTCCGGGCTTCACATAGGCCAGTCCGATCTTCCCCTCAGGGAAGCGCGCCGCCTTGCCGGGAAGGCGCTGTTCATAGGCGTTTCCGTTTCCACGCCGGAAGAAGCCGCGCAGGCTGAACGGGACGGCGCGGACTACCTTGGCGCGGGCGCCGTCTACCCCACGGGAAGCAAGGCCGACGCCGGCGAGGCGATAGGGCTCGCCGGGCTCGCGGACATATGCGCCGCGGTGAAGATCCCCGTTGCCGGCATAGGCGGGATAAACGCGGAAAACGCCGCCGGGGTACTAAAGGCGGGGGCGTCGGGCGTCGCGGTAATTTCGGCCATCCTCTCAAGACGCGACACGGGGGCGGCCGCGCGGGAAATCAGATCCGCCCTTGCAACATGAAATCGTTCCTTGAATACCCCGGAGCGATCTTCGATCTTGACGGGACATTGACGCGATCCATGCATGTCTGGGATCACGTATGCCGGGACTGGCTTCGCGCGCGGGGAAAGATCCCCCGGGCGGAGCTTGAGGCGGACATAGCGGCGATGACGGTGACACAGTCGGCCGCTTATGTAAAAGAGCGTTACGGAATCGGCAGCCCGGGCGAAGAAATCACCGCCCAATGGCAGGACATGATCCTTGACTCTTACAGGACCTCAATTGAGCTTAAAGAAGAAGTGGCCGCCCTTGTTCCAAAGTTCCTCGAACGGGGCGCGCGGCTCGCCGTCGCGACATCCTGCTTTCCGGCAGCCTGCGAGGCGGTCCTTGAAAGGCACGGCCTCAGGGACGCCTTTACGGCGATCCTCTACACGGACCAGTCGCCCGGCGGCAAGGGGGACCCCCATATCTGGCGCATGGCCGCCTCGAGGCTTTCCCTTGCCCCGCAAGAGTGCGCCGCCTTTGAAGACGACCCCCGCGCCCTGGCGGGGGCCAAGTCCGCGGGAATGGCCGCGGCGGCGGTTTACGACGAAAGCTGCCGGGAATGGGAACTCATGAAAACCCTGGCGGACTGGGTCATTGGACCTGTTTAGCAGCCCGGCCGGCTGCCGGCCAACCTCCGGTTAGCTTGCAGATCCCCGGATCATCCCGTCAGGAACGGGCGGCTTCTTTCCCCAAAGCCGTATCTTCCCCCTGCAAAAAAACGTTTCACGGGCGGAGCACAGCTTGTCGGCAAGGCAGATGAGCCATCCTTCAAGGTGCCGCGGCGGATGCAGGAGCGTGTAAGGCCACATGTGGGTCCTGATAAGGGAATACTCCTTCTGCGAAGCGGTAAATATCCTCTCCGCGTTTTTCGCGGCGGTAACAGGATGGGTCCATCCGTGAAGGGACCACATTTTTTCCGGAGTATGCCAGTCGTACAGGAAGAAGTCATGCAGCAGGGCGGCCCTGACAAGGCTTCGCAGATTGATCCTCGGATTAAACGGGCCGTTCCGCAAAAAGCACGCCATGGAAAAACTTAAAGACGCGACGGCGACACTGTGCGCGTACACCGAAACCGTGCCGTGCTGAATAAAATTCCTGCATGCCGCGAATTGTTCGCTCTCCAGTATGTCCTTCGCGTATCTGTAAAACAGTTCACGCTTTTCCGCGGAAAGAAAAAGACCGGAGCCGTCCTCTCCGGAAAGAAAGGCGGGCGTCATCTTACGAAAAGTCATTGCTGTGTTTGGCGCATATTCCTGCGATCCTGTTCCTGATGTACTTCCCCCCCGTCACAAACACGTCGACGGTAAACACGGCGGCAAACACGGCGCTGGTGATCCGCAGCGCGCGGCTCCCCAGAAGACCGGCGGCGTACATGCACAGATCCCAGTAGAAATACACAACGGCGGCGGTAACAATGCCGAAAAAAAGGGAAGTCGTAAGGGCCACGCGCCTTTTGTAATGACACCAGCGGGTAAAGGGGTACGTTTCATAATCCCAGCATTTGACATTAAAGACCTTTTCCAGTATCAGCGCCGCGGCGTATTCGACGGCGGTGCACAAAAAAGCCCCCGCAAGAAACACCAGTACAGGATACGGGCGCAGGGGAAAGAGCGAAGCGTACACGATAAAAGCCCCCGCGCCGTGCACCGGCACATAGGGCCCCCTTAAAAAACCCTTGTTGACAAACTTTCCGCGGACAATCGATTCCATGACGCATTCGCCCACCCATCCCGAAAAGGAAAAAAAGAAAAACGCGAAAATGATCCTGTCCGTTCCAAGGGACCTTATGTCAAACATGCTACACCGCCTCTTTCGGCGCTTCGCCCGGCTCTTCCTTCAACTCGCCTTCCCCGCCCGCCATGTCCTCAAGGTTCCGGGCGTTCATGATGAGCATCTGCAGACGGTTTTCAATGTTGGCGAAACTTGTGTCCGGATCGTAATCAAGCGGAAGAATCTGTATCGCCGGGTACTCCTCTTTTATCCGCTTCACCATGCCGCGCCCGCAGACATGGTTGGGAAGGCAGCCGAAGGGCTGAAGCATGATGAACGAATGAACGCCCCTGGCCGCGTGATGAAGAATGTCCGCCACCATGAGAAACCCTTCCCCCGACTGTATCGAATGGTGAAGGATGCCGTCGCTTATTTTCGCCGCCTCAGGCAGGCGTATGCACGGCTCGTAAAGCGGATGCCTTGCCGCGTATCTTTCAAGGAGGCTGAGGGAAATGTCGAAAAATTTGTCGCCGGAAAAAGACCACGCGATTTCAAAGGGAGAATGGCGCACGCGGAAATCCTTTACCTCCGAAACGGTGTGCAGCAGCATGAGGTTGCGGTACACGTCGGCCTGGCGGGGCAGCTCGACTTCCATGTTGTTTTTTTCAAGATATTCTTCGATGTAATAATTGGAACCGCTGTGGAACGTCAAAAGGTATTCGCCTGTAATAAACACAAGCGGCCGCCTCCAGGATCTGTCGTAGCGTATTTCGCACATGGCGTCTACCGCTTTCTTGAACGCGGTGTAGGCCCCGAAAATATCACGGCGGTAAAGCCCGTCCGCTATCATGTCAATCGAATGTTCAAACACGCGGTTGGTTTCGCCTTCGGCAAGCTCGTAGGGCCGTATCTTCCGGCGCAGATCCTCAAGAATGTCCGCCATGATAATGCAGAAGGCCGCGCGGCCGTAGGTAAGAATGCTGAACCTGAACCCCGGATGCAGATTCTTCTGATCGAAAAGATCGGTGGAAAGCACCGGCACCTGCGGATAGCCCGCCTCGTCCAGGGCCTTGCGGGTCAGCACCATATAGTTGACAAGGCGGCAGTCGCAGGATGTTTTACCCGTACCCACAATCACGTCGTCGGGGTTGTAGCGCCCGCTCTTGAGCGCGGCAAGCGCCTCGCCTATGACAACCTGCGCGGGAAAACAGATGTCGTTGTGCACGTATTTTTTTCCAAGGAGCATCGCGTCCCGGCTTCCCATGGGAAGCGGTTCGGCCCTCATCCCCTCGTGCCGGAGGACGGCGGTGAGGATCTTGCAGAAGGCCCGGCTCACGTTGGGAACAAGGACCGTCTTCAGCTTCTTGTTTTTCCGCGTAAGTTTTACCGGGAACGGTTCCCCAAGGCTCCGTATTCCCGAAGATTCCTTGAGGCGGCGTTCGGTAACCGTCTCGATAAAGGAACGCACCCGTATCCGTAAAGGGCCCGACACGTCGCTTTCATCAAGTTTAAGGATCAGCGGCGACTTCCCCGAAATTTCGTCCATTAACCGTATCACCTCGTCGGTGTAAATCGCGTCGTGCCCGCAGCCGAAACTGAAGATCTGCACATACTCGAGAACGGGATTCCGCGCCGCCGCTATGGCGCCGGAAAGAAGGCGCGCGTGGTTGTTGTTGGTAATGTCAAGCCTGGTTTTTTTAAGGCTGATGCTCTGCACGCCGGGAATGGAATCCACCGTAAGAACCGGAATGCCCACGCCGGTAAAATAACGCGACAGGTTGTGGTTCACAAGATCGTCAAACTGATAATGCCTGCCGGAGATAACCACGGCAAAGCCGCCCTTCCGTTCCGTTTCCGCGATAATCCGCCTTCCTTCCGAGGCAAGGCGGCTGTTAAACGAAGCGAGCGCGGCGTCCCCCTGCGCTATGGCCCTGCGGGTGCTGCGCGCGGCGATGCCGAATGTTTCGCGCATGAAGCGGCAGAGCTGGTAATCGCGGTCCACGTTTTTGAACCAGTGAAAAACCGGCGTGTCAAAGGCGACGTCCCACCGCCGCTGGGGATCATCCGAATACTTGATGACAAGCGGATACCCCTTGAGCACGGGACAGGTGTAGGTACTCGCCTTTTCGGGATTATCCGACGGAAGCCTGATAAAAAGCGGCATGAAGATGCGGTCAACCCCGCTTCTTGCCAAAGCGTGAATGTGGCCGTGGGCAAGTTTCGCGGGAAAACAAACCGTGTCGGAGGCCACAAAGGGAAGCCCGTCCTCAAAAATTTTCCTGGTGCTCCGGGGGGATATCTTTGTCCTGAATCCCAGCGCGTGAAAAAATGTGGTAAAAAACGGCATGGTACGCCAGAAATCAAGGGCGCGGGGCAGCCCTATGACAAGATCTTTTTGGGGAAGGACAGGGGTAAAGGGATAGTCCTTTATAAGAAGCTCTTCCCTGATTTTTATCATGTCGGGAACCGCGTCCATTCTGGCGTTTACTTCCTGTACCTTTTTGCGGAGGACAGGACTGTCCAGATTGCCCACAATCTCGCCGCGCTCGCAGCGGTTCCCCGTTATCCAGGTTTTCCCGCCCGAAAAGGTCACGACGGTGCGGCTGCAATTGTTCGTGCAGAAAGGGCATTTGATTCCCGATTCCTGCGTGTAATCAAAATCCCTAACCGCCCGGAGCCCGATGAAGCGCGTTCTGGTATCCCCGCCCGCCGCCTGACGCCTTTCCAGATCCCGCTTGGCAAGGAGCGCTATGCCTATGGCTCCCATCTCGCCAGGATATGGCGCGCGGACCACTTCCCGGCCAAGGTACTGCTCAAGCGCGCGGAGAACCGCGTCGTTCTTGAAGGTCCCCCCCTGAACGACAATACGGCCGCCCAGACCCGCGAAATTTGAAATGCGCACCACCTTGGTAAACACATTTTCAATGATGGACCTGCACAGCCCCGCCATGATGTCGTCGGCCTCTTTGCCGTTTTTCTGCTCCGTGATGATGGTGCTGTTCATGAAGACCGTACAGCGGCTTCCCAGCTCCGCGGGGTTTTTCGCGCGAAAGGCGGCGGCGGCAATTTCCTCCACGGGGATCTTCAAATTGGCGGCGAAATTTTCAAGGAAAGAACCGCAGCCGGAAGAACACGCCTCGTTGACGGTTATGTTGGTCACAATGCCGTTCGAGATCGTGATCGCCTTCATGTCCTGCCCGCCTATGTCCAGGATAAAGCTCGCCCCCGGAACATATTTCTGCGCGGCGGCGGCGTGCGCCACCGTTTCCACCGTATGGTAATCGGCGCCCAGCGCCTTGTCGAAAAGCAGCTCCCCGTAACCGGTTGAGCCCATGGCGGCAATGTCAAGAGTAACGCCCGCGTCGTCGTATTTCTTTTTAAGGTCAAGCAGGGCGCCCTTGATAACCCGCAGCGGATCGCCGTGGTTGCCCGAATAAAAGCTGTCGACAATTTCCTCGTTTTCATCAAGCAGAACAAATTTCGACGTGGTGGAACCGGCGTCTATCCCCAAATACACCCGCAGCGCGCCGCCCCGTTCCGCGCGCCCGGCCGGAGCGGACGGCAGCCTGTGTCGCGCCTCGAATGCGGCCCTTTCACCGTCCGAGGAAAAAAAGAAGCGTTTCGGGCCGCTCTCCGCGGCTTCAAAACGGGAACGGAAAGCGGCGAGGGACGCCGCCGCCTTTTTGGGGTTAAAGTTCCAGGGAAAACCGGCGAACATTTCATCGGCCGAAAGGGCCGCGCCGCAGGCGATAATGGTCTCAGGATTCGGGGGGCGTATGACGTCGGTTTCCTTGAGCCCCAGCCGTTCGGCAAACACCCCTATAAGGGCAGGATTAAAGGTGAGCGGCCCGCCTTCGAATATGATGGGCGGCTTGAGCTCGAGCCCCTGCGCAAGGCCGCCTATGGTCTGCTTGGCTATGGCGTGAAAGGTCGAAAGGGCGATATCCTCGCGGAGGCCGCCCTGATTGAGCAGGGGCTGTATGTCGGTCTTGGCAAAGACCCCGCAGCGGCCCGAAATATCGTAGACCGACGTACCTTTTGCCGCAAGCGCCTCAAATTCCTCCACCGGAACGCGGAGCAGCACGGCCACTTCATCAATAAAAGCGCCCGTCCCCCCCGCGCAGCTTCCGTTCATCCTCATGTCGGAAGCGACCAGCCGTCCTGTCGCATTGTCATGGTAAAAGAACACGATCTTGGCGTCCTGGCCGCCAAGCTCTATGGCGACCCTGGCCTCCGGGTAAAAAGTACGCACCGCGATGGCGTTTGCCACCACTTCCTGGACATAGGGAACGCCCAAAAGTTCCGCGATGGGCTTTCCGCCCGAACCGCAGACAGCCGGGCGGAATTCCGCGCCGGGAAAAGCCTCAAACGCCTCCTGTAAAAGGGCCAGCGCCGTCTCGGCCTGGTAGGCGTTATGGCGCCGGTAACGGGAAAAAAGAACGCGCCCCCCTCCGGGCGTGAACGAAGAGAGGGCATCCCGCTCCATCACCACGACTTTTACCGTTGTCGAACCAACATCTATTCCAAGCCTTAAAAAGGAAAACGCATTACTCATATTTTCACCAAATATACCCGTTATATAAGAATAAATCAACAACCTCGCCTTGAACCAGAATACCCCATTGCGCAAAGAGGCCGCGGAGGGATATAATCCCTTATCCTGCCGTATTAAGGAGTATCCAATGCTGCCGGTCATGATCCAGCTGTACAATGTACGCGATGAACTTGCCCGTGATTTTGAGGGCACCCTTCTTCAGGTTGCCGGTCTCGGTTACAAATATGTCGAGACTGCCGGCCTCTGCGGAAAAAAGGCCGAAGAATTCAAGGCGGGCCTTGACAAAGCGGGGCTTGCCGCGGTTTCGGCCCACGTACCGTACCGGGAAATGGCGGCCGATCCGGAAAAAGTCATGAGAGATTACCTGGGCATGGGCTGTAAATACATCGCCATTCCCTATCTGGCCGAAGAAGACCGCAGTACCGGCCCGAATTATGAAGAGGTGAAAAAGACAATCCGCTCGCTCTGCGAGGCCGCCAAAAAACTTGGAACGGTCATGCTTTACCATAACCACGATTTTGAGTTTGAGCGGTACAACGGCAAATACGCCCTTGACGACCTCTACGATTCCATTCCCCCGGATCTCCTGCAGGCCGAAATCGACACCTGCTGGGTCAAAGTGGCGGGAGTCGACCCGGCCGGTTATCTCCGCAAATACAGCGGCCGTGTACCCGTCGTTCACCTGAAAGACTACTATCTGCCCGAAGGGGTAAAGGGTGAACAGATGTACGAACTGATAGGCATAGCGAAAAAGGCCGAAGGCGGGGGCGGCTTTGAATTCCGCAGCGTGGGCCACGGCGTACAGGACATACCGTCCATTCTGCGCGCCGCCGGGGAAGCGGGGGCATCCTGGCTCGTTGTCGAGCAGGACAGGCCCAGCGCCGGCAAGACCCCCCTGGAATGCGCAAAAGAAAGCATAGAGTACCTTAATTCCCTCGCGTAACAACCGTTTCAGGGCGCTTAGCTCAGTGGACTTTGCTTATACAATATCCTATAATATAGTAGATATTTTCTTAAAAAACGCCGTTTTTACGGCGTGGTGACATGTTGGTGACATGCCGGAGGAGTATCTATGCGGAGGCCGACTTTATACAAACACCGGGGGACATGGTACGCCCGGATCTGGGATACCGGGGATAAAAAGTACCGCTCCCATTCCCTGAAAATCCCCGTGGAGGGGAAGCGGGAACGCCGCCGGGAAGCGGAGGAAGCGGCCCGGATCCTCGCGGAACGGCTGGCGGAAGAGGCCGTCCGGCTGGCGGAAGAAAAGCGGGAAGCGGAACAAGCGGGGCAAAGTAACCCCCTTGCGGGTGCGCCCCTTATCCCGTACCTTGAAAACTTCTGGCAAGCGGACAGCGAATACGCCAAAGAAAAGGCCCTCGTGGAGCAGTCCCCCGTATCGGCCCATTACCTCCTCTCAAACCGCCAGCTTGTCAAAAACAAAGCGGCCCCTTTTCCCGGCTTCGCGGGCGTTACTTTGGGGGGCCTCACGAAGGCCATGCTCCGGCAATGGAAGCTCTGGATGGCTGAAAACGGGACTTCCGGGCGGATGATAAACGGGGCGCTCCTTGCCCTCCGGGTGCCCGTCCGCCGGGCCTTTAACGACGACCTTATCCCGGCGGACCCTTTCGCGGGCGTCGC
>JAISEB010000238.1 GCA_031264395.1 Treponema sp.
CGGGCTCTGTAAATGCGTTGATGTCAATGGCGATAAAGAAATGCCCCAGATGGTAGGGCCGGTGGCTGCCGTCGGGATTTATTCCGGTAAGGGTCTTGAGGAAGGAGCCGCCCTGCAGCGCCGCGGACAGCACTTCTACCACCGTGGCCCAGCCGTAACCTTTGTAGCCGGCCAGTTCCTCGCCTATGCCTCCCATCGGAGTAAGGGCGCAGGTTCCCGCAATAAGGCCCTTGAGCGCGGCATTGGGATCGGTAACGGTGTTTCCCTTCCCGTCAATAACCCAGCCTGCGGGCATGGTCTTGTTGATCCTCGCGTAGTGCTCTATTTTGCCCCGCTGGGTAATGGATGTCGCGCAGTCTATGACAAAGGGGAAATCCTCGTCGGTAGGAAAACCTATGGTCAGGGGATTGGTGCCCAGCATGTTTTCCACGCCGAAGGTAGGGGCTATGGAAGGACGCGCGTTGGTGCCGGTAAAACAGATCATGTTTTCCTTTGCGGCCATGAGCGCGTAATAACCCGCAATGCCGTAATGGGTGGAGTTGCGCACCGCCGCCATGCCCAGCCCGCATTTTTTTGCCTTGTCAATGGTCATCCTCATGGCCTTAACGGCGATTACGTGGCCCATGCCGTCGTGGCCGTCGACAACCACAGTCGAAGGCGTTTCCCGTATGATTTCAAAATTGGTTTTGGTAAACTGTATGCCTTCTTTAATGCGATCTATGTAGATGGGTTTGAGCCGGCCGACGCCGTGGGAATCTATGCCCCGCTTGTCCGATTCTATGAGCACGTCGGCGCAGATAGCGGCGTCTTCCGCCGGAACGCCGGTGGCGATAAAGGCCAGGCGCATGAATTCGCGCATTTCATCAAAACTTGCATAAACGGTTTCATTACTGGTAAGCGGCATATATCCTCCTTGCGCTTGTCTTGTTTCAATTATATAGTAAATACGGAAAATGATAAACCATACAGCGCGAAAGAAAGAAGGACCTGAAGAATTCTGGCGGAATTATGCCGAACAGCACGGCGAAAAAGTGCTTGCCTACAGGCTGGGAAGGTATATTTCAGGCTGGGATGAATTTGAGGCCGCGGGAATTTCCGGCCTGTGGGGCCTTGTCATAGCCACGTCCGGGGGGTTTCGCTTTCACCATTTTCCCCAGGAAAACTGGCTGCAGGCCGCCGCCAGGTCCGTTTCGGGCGGCGATCCTCCGCAGGAAAGAACAATTTTCATACCGGCGCCGGGTATCCTTTCCGCCGGAATTTTAACCGAAAAAAAACTGTGGAAAAGGCTTTTTATGCCGCGGGCGCCCCTTCTTGTGATCCGTTACCGGGGCGGGGACGGCGAAGAACGGGAACTTTCCGCGGAAACGGACGGCGGGGCCGAAGGGCTTGCCGCGGAACTTTGCGCGCTGATTTCCCCTGCGCCTCAGGCTGTTACACCGTGAGCTGATCGATGTATTTTTGCAGACTCTGTTTGATGTACCGGTGTATCACCATTTTGCCGTCTTCGCTCGTTTTGGAAGGATCAAACAGCAGGATGTAAACATCTTTGTCGTCCCGCCTTTTTCCCATAAGAACGGCGTCAACCATAAGAAGGCCGCTTCTGAGTTTCAGCTGTACGTTTTTAAGCAGGGAATTTGGGGCCGTTTCGGGAAAACCCTCTATTCTGGCGGCGGTTCCCGCGGAACTGATGTCAAGAATTTTCCCCTGAAAAAGCCCTTCGTCGCCCTTGTAATTCATTGTGGCGTTGGGATCTTCCCCGCAGAAGGCGCGTATGTATTTACGGCGGCCCTTGGCTTCGTTCGCGTCAAGTGCGTTAAGGATGATCTTGGTGCTCTGCTGTATTCCCAGTTTAAGCTGAATGTACCCGCAGGGAACCGAAAGTTTCATGAGGTACTTTTCCATGAGCGCCCTGTCCTGATTGTACGACAGTATCCCAAGTTTGGACCCTTGCGTTTTGGGGTTTTTCTGAAGATCCCTTATGTACGTCTCCCATTCCTGTTCCGGCATGCCTTCGTCTATGTTTACAAACATAATGGAGCCGGGGAATTTTTCCAGCAGCTTCACGGCCCGTTTGTGATCCTTTAGGGTGTAGGTTTCAAAGCCGCTCATGATAAGAATGTCAAGCATTTCCTCACGAATAACGCTGTGGGGATACAAAAGAAAAACTTTTTTGCCCAGGGCATCGCCTTGTTCCATACCAGTAATAATACAGTTGAAAAAACGGGAAATTCAAGGGGCGAAGGCGAAACTTTGTCTTCGCCCGGGAGACAAAGAACCGGGGTGAAATCCGGCGTCTTTGCAAACAGTGTCTGGCGTCCATTCGGCTGTTTGTAGTATACTGATTTTGGGGATATACCATGGGAACTTTTTTTGAAAAAATCAGTCTGACCAATGTAAAAGATGATGTGCGGGTTGAGTGCGGATTGCGTGATGAAGTCCGTACCGTTACCCTTGAAGCCATGCCCGATACCGGCGCATGGGCGCTGATTATTAATGAAGAAGTGCGGCAAAAATTGGGGCTTGCCATCGTAGAAACCGTAGAATCCAGTATGGCCGACGGTTCTACAGCCATGCACGATCTGACCGAAGCGGTGGAAATTCGCTGGAAAAACCGCCGGACCATCCAGCAAGCGGTAGTTATGCCGGACGCAAAGGAAGTTCTTCTTGGGGCGTTGCCGCTGGAGGGGATGGATTTATATGTTGATCCGGTAAACCAGCGTCTGGCCGGTGTTCATGGGGACAAGCCGGTGTATATGGCCTGCTAAAAACAAGCCGTTTGCACAAGAACACTCTTTACGCTGAATAAATCATCTATACTACGGTTCCTGTCAAGGCGAAGGATTGCAATTTGATACAAAATCTTCTACCGTAAAAAAAACAGGAGGGCGTATGAAGTCAGTTAAGGACAGGCTTGTTCTTGTCACAGGCGGAGCCTCCGGCATAGGACGCCTCATGGCCCTTGATTTTGCCCGCCGCGGGGGAAAGGTCGTCATCTGGGATCTTTCCCAAAAAGCAATCGGCGAGACTGTAGAAGAAGGCCGAAAGGAAGGGCTCGAAATAGACGGCGCGATCTGCGACGTAACGGACCGCCTTGCCGTGTACAAATGCGCGGAAGAACTGACGGAAAAGGCGGGGCCCGTGGATGTTCTGGTGAACAACGCGGGAATCGTGAACGGTAAAACCCTGCTTGATACGGCCGACGAAAAAATCAGAAAAATAATGGACGTGAATTCCCTGTCGCTTTTTTGGACCGCAAAGGCGTTTCTTCCCTCCATGCTGGAGCGGGACACCGGGCACATCGTAACCGTTTCTTCCGCGGCGGGGCTTGTGGGAATTTCCGGGCTTGCCGATTACTGTGCCAGCAAGTTTGCCGCCTTCGGCTTTAACGAGGCTGTCCGTATGGAGATGCGGCGGCTTCGAAGCAAGGTACGGACCACCGTCGTCTGTCCCTTTTTTATCAACACGGGGATGTTTGACGGCGTTAAAACCCGTTTCCCCCTGCTTTTGCCCATTCTAAAACCTTCATATGCCGCGTCGAAGATCGTCAAGGCGGTGCTGAAGAACCGCAAAAGCCTCATCATGCCCGCCTTTGTGTACTGTATCTTTTTGCTGAGGATACTGCCTGTCTCCGTTTTTGATTTTATCGCCGATTTTATGGGGGTAAACCATTCCATGGACAGTTTTACGGGGAGGAATTGATATGGCGCTTGTACCGGAAAAAGGAACACATGACGGCGCGGCGGGGGAAGCCGTAAGGGAGGCCGTTGCCCGCGCGCGGGCGGCGCAGTCCTCCTGGGCCGCCCTTTCCTATGCACAGCGGGCGGCAAGGTTAAAAAAGGCCGGCCGGTATCTGGCATCCCATATTGATGAGATAACCGAAACCATACACCGGGAAAACGGCAAGCTGCGCATGGACGCGCTGGCCGCGGAACTGCTCCCCGCGGTTCTGGCCTTTTCCTATTATAGTAAAAGGGGAAGGAAATTCCTCGCCCCCCGGAAACTGCGGGGCGGCAGTCTCCTTATGTTCAACAAGCAAAGCATCCTTGTCAAAAAGCCCTGGGGCGTGGTGGGGATCATTTCACCCTGGAATTATCCTTTTGCCATTCCCTTTTCGGAAGCCGTCATGGCCCTTCTTGCGGGGAACGCCGTCATCCTTAAAACCGCGTCCGTTACTCCCGGCGCGGGCAGGGCCATTGCCGGTATTTTCGGCGCGGCGGATCTGCCGGAAGGGCTTTTTACCCATGTTGAAATTCCCGGCGCCAAAGCCGGGCCCGCCTTTATTTCGGGCGGCGTGGACAAGCTCTTCTTTACCGGCTCCACGGCAACGGGAAAAGAGATCATGGCTCTTGCGGCGTCCCGCCTTCTTCCCCTTGTTCTGGAACTGGGCGGCGCCGATGCGGCGATAATACGCGGCGACGCCGATCTTGACCGTGCCGCCCTTGGCGTACTCTGGTCCGGTTTTTCCAACGCGGGCCAGTCCTGCGGCGGCGCCCAGCGCATTCTGGTTCACCGCGATGTGTACCGGCCCTTTCTGGAAAAGCTCTGCGCGCTTGTGCGGAATTTCAGGGCGGGTGAAGGGGAAGACTCCGATTTTGGCCCCATGACCACGGTGAAGCAGAAGGAGGCGGTTGAAAAGCAGATAGCCGCCTGTCTTGCCATGGGAGCGAAAATAGCGGCCCAAAGCGCCGCGCCGGGGCCCGGCGTTTCGTTTCCGGCGGAACGTTTTATTCCCGCCACGGTCCTTACGGATCTGGGCCCTGAAACGCCCCTCATGACGGATGAAATTTTCGGCCCTGTGGTTGGCGTGTGCCCGGTACAGGACGATGACGAGGCGCTCCGTATCGCCAATTCGTCCTCCTACGGGCTTACTGGATCGGTGTGGTCAAAAGATCGCCGCCGGGCGCGGGAAATTGCCGCCCGCATGAACGCCGGCGCGGTGATGGTAAACGATCACCTCATGTCCCACGGCCTTGCCGAAACTCCCTGGGGCGGCTTCGGCGATTCCGGGCTGGGAAAGACCCACGGCGAGGCCGGATTCGCCGAAATGCTTAAAACCACAGTCGTCGTGGATGACGCGCTCCCCGGCACGAGGCGTAACCTTTGGTGGCATCCCTATTCGGAGGAGGTTTTCCGGGGTATCCGCGCCGCCGCTGTTTTTGCCGCCGCATCGCCCCTTTCAAAAAAACTCCGCGCCGTTCCCACGCTCCTGAAGATTTTTTTCCGGTACTGGAAGAAGGAGTAACCGGGCGCGGCGCGCGTGTGTCGCACGGCGTGCGTGCCTGTGTGCGTTGCGCGGGACACACAGGTTGCCGTTTTTGCCGCGCCGGGACCTTGACAATGTCATCATACAATGGTAGCCCTAAAAATATATGCAGGCGGTAATTTTGGCGGCGGGCATGGGCAGCCGCCTGGGAAAGTACACCCGGAAC
>JAISEB010000262.1 GCA_031264395.1 Treponema sp.
CGGGCTAAAGGGAACTTCATGCGGAAGTTCCGGCGCGGATTTGATCCGGCCATCATCCTTGTTGGAGTCATTCATGTCGGAAGAAAAAGGCGAGTACCGGGGCAAAGCCACCATGGAGAAGATCACGTCCCTTGCCAAGAGGCGGGGCTTTGTGTTTCAGTCGTCGGAAATTTACGGGGGCCAGAACGGCGCGTGGGATTACGGCCCGCTGGGGGTGGAACTCAAGAACCGCATAGCCCGCGCCTGGTGGAAGGAGATGACCCAGCTCCACGACGACATCGCGGGCCTTGACGCGGCCATTCTTATGCACCCCAGGACCTGGGAGGCTTCGGGACACGTTGAAAATTTTACCGATCCGCTTGTGGACTGCAAAAAATGCAAGACCCGTTTCCGCGCCGATCAAATTCCCCCCGAAAACCTCGCGCAAAAAAAATGCCCCGAATGCGGCGGGGAGCTTACCGACACCCGCAAATTCAACCTGATGTTCAAGACCCACATTGGTCCCGCCGAAGACAGCGCCGGCGCCATATACCTCCGGCCTGAAACCGCCCAGGGAATCTACGTGAACTACAGGAACATCGTCCAGTCAAACCGCATGAAAATTCCTTTCGGCATAGCGCAGATAGGCAAGGCGTTCAGAAACGAAATTGTCACCAAAAATTTTATTTTCCGCACCTGTGAATTTGAACAGATGGAGATGCAGTACTTTGTGAAGCCCGGCGACGATGTCAAGTGGTTTGACGAATGGAAAAAGCGGCGCTGGGCCTACTACGAAAAGCTCGGCGTTAAAATGGACAGCCTCCGCTGGCACAGGCACGGCCCGGACGAGCTTGCCCATTACGCCAAAGACGCCTATGACATTGAATACCTTTTTCCCATGGGATGGAGGGAACTTGAGGGAATACACAACCGCTCGGATTACGATCTTTCACGGCACGCCGAATATTCGGGGAAGGATCTCAAGTACATCGATCAGGACAACAACGAACGCTACATTCCCTTTATTATAGAAACATCCGCGGGGCTCACGAGGACGCTCCTCATGATACTGTGCGACGCGTACGATGAAGAGCTGGTGCCCAACGAGAAAAATCCTGGCGGTTCCGAAGGAAGCGCGGGTTCCGCGGACGACTGGCGGACCGTCCTGCGTTTCCACCCGGACCTCGCGCCCGTTACCGCCGCGGTTCTTCCCCTCATGAAAAAGGACGGCCTTGCCGAACTGGCGGAAGACATACGAGCCGAATTAAAGGAAGACTTCACCACCGGTTACGATCAGGCGGGGGCCATAGGCCGCCGTTACCGCAGGCAGGACGAGGCGGGAACCCCCTTTTGCGTCACGATTGACTACCAGACAAAGGAAGACGGCACCGTGACGCTCCGCTTCCGCGATTCAATGGAACAGGTACGGGTTCCCCGCGCGGAACTGATCGAACGCATCAGGCGGGAAATAAAGCAGTACAAACGGGGGTAAAAGCCGTTAGGGAACCTCTAAAAACTTCAGTTTCCAGAGGTTCCCGTTAAACCGCCGGGTCATTGCCCCTTCATCCCCTCTTCCTTATAATAAAAGGGTTATGGCTGTTGATCCGGCGAATCCCCTGATTGTCCAGAGCGATCGTACGCTGCTTCTTGATGTTCATGCCCCCCGGGCGGAGGAAGCCCGCGCCGCCATTCTGCCTTTCGCGGAGCTTGAAAAATCCCCTGAACACATACACACGTACGGCATTACCCCCCTTTCACTGTGGAACGCCGCCAGCGCCGGTTTTACAGGCGAACAAATCGCCGGGGCGCTTGGCGATTACACGCGCTTCCCCATTCCTCCGGGCATACTGGACGGTTTTGCCGATACCATGGCCCGCTACGGAAAGATACGCCTTGTTCCGGGCAAGGGGGACGATCTTTTTCTTGCCATACAGGACGAGGCAATCAGGACGGAAATAGGCGCGCTTAAAAGCCTTTCGAAACTGCTTGTAAAAACAAAGGAGGGCTTTACCCTTCACCTTGTCGACAGGGGAACGGTAAAAAGGGAACTGATACGCGGCGGCTGGCCGGTAAAGGACGAAGCCCCCCTGGCAAAGGGCGAGGATCTCGACGTGGTCTTGCGGAAGCAAAGCGCCTCGGGGCGGCCTTTTGCCCCCCGCGACTACCAGATAGAAGCGGCGCGCGCCGTGTACGGTTCGGGGGGGCCGGGAACAGGTTACGGGGTAGTGGCGCTTCCCTGCGGTTCGGGAAAAACCGTGGTGGGAATGGTCCTTATGTCCTGGCTTAAAACCAACACCCTTATCCTTACCACCAATGTGGCGGCGGTGCACCAGTGGATAGAGGAACTTCTGGACAAGACGGAACTTGACGCAGGACAAATCGCCGAATACACGGGGGATTCCAAGGCGGTTGCCCCGGTTACCATCGCCACCTACCAGATCATCACATGGAGGCCGGACAAGAAATCGGACTTTCCCCATTTCAGGCTTTTTCACGAAAGGCAATGGGGGCTTATCATCTACGATGAAGTCCACCTGCTTCCCGCCCCGGTGTTCCGGGTTACCGCGGAACTCCAGGCGGTAAGGCGGCTGGGGCTTACCGCGACGCTCATCAGGGAAGACGGGGCGGAGGACGCCGTATTCAGCCTTGTGGGGCCCAAACGCTA
>JAISEB010000293.1 GCA_031264395.1 Treponema sp.
AATTACACGGACCCCATGGACGCCATCGGCATGTTCGGCGCGGACGCCATACGGCTCTTTCTGGTGCACTCCGCGGTGGTCAAGGCGGAGGAGATCCGCTACAGCGACGAAGGGGTAAGGGACATGCTCAAAAGCGTGCTCATTCCCCTGTGGAACGCGTACAGTTTCTTTGTCACCTACGCCAACATAGACGGGGCAAGCCCCGCAGGCGCGCCCGAACGGCCCGGCAATCCCCTGGATCAATGGATACTGTCGGAGACGGAAAAATTCGCCGCCGAGGCGGGGAAGGCCCTTGATTCCTACGACGTGCCGGGGGCCGTCGAACCCATCCCCAAATTCATCGATCTTCTTAACAACTGGTACATACGCCGTTCCCGCCGCCGCTTCTGGAGGGCTTCGGACGGCGGCGCCGATACCGATAAACTTGAGGCTTACGGGACGCTTTACGACGTGCTTAAAACCTTCATCGCCGCCGCCGCTCCCCTCATGCCCTTTATCGCCGACGCGATATGGCGCAACCTCCGCCTTGAAGGCGATCCCGAATCGGTGCACCTCGCCTCGTATCCTTCACCCCGGAAAGACAGGCGGAAGCCCGATCTTGAATACCGCATGGCGGCGGTGATGCGGGCGGTTTCCATGGGCCGTTCTCTCCGTTCCCAGTACAACATCAAGGTGCGCCAGCCCCTGCGCATGGTGGAACTGGTAAGCGCGGACGCGGAGGAAAAAAAGGTTCTCCTTGAAATGGAAGAGATCATACGCGAGGAACTTAACGTTAAAGAAGTGGTTTTCAGGGATAACGAAGAGGATCTTGTAGAATACGAGGTAAAGGCCAATTTCCGCGTACTCGGCAAGGAATTGGGAAAGGACATGAAGGCCGCCGCCGCGCGCATTGAGGCGCTTGATCAGGGCGAGATCCGCAGCCTCATCGAAGGGGCCGTCCTTGCCATCGACATCGCGGGGGCGGACGGAAAGCCCCGTACCGTCGAAGTTACCGCCGCGAAACTTGACGTACGCCGCATCGAGAAGGCCAGCCTCAGGGTGCTCAACGAAGGGACGCTGACCGTCGGCCTTGACACGGAGATAACCGAAGCGCTTTCCCGCGAGGGAGACGCGCGCGATTTGATACGGGGAGTGCAAAACATGCGGAAGGAACGGGGCTTTGAAGTTACCGACCGCATCAGGATCTTTCTCTACGGGCCCGAAAGCTTAAAGGAGGCGTGGGAAGCCTATTCCGCCCTTGTGGCCTCCGAAACCCTGTCGGTTGAAACCGAGTGGACACAGAAGGAGGGGCAGGTTCCCCTTGACGCGGGCGGGGAAAACTGGATGGTGGCAATTGAAAAACTGTAATATTACGGGAGGAAAGCCGTCCGCCGTTTTCCGGCTCCTTCCCGCTGTTTTTGTGTTCTGTTCGCTGTTCCTTTCCTGCGTTACCGCGCCTAAAAGTCCCGATCCTCTGGTCCGGGAAACGGAGTACCTTCCGCTGGAACCGGGGGCGGCGGCCTATATCATTGTGGATGTGGAAAGGGCCCGGCCCCTGCTGGACGGCCTTCATTTCCGCGAAATAAACAGGGATCAGTCGAAGCGGGTTCTGGACATGACAGGAACCGCCGTGGCGGCGGTATACGAAGAAGGGCCGCGCCGTTTTCAGGCGGCGGCCTGGGGGAAGTACCCCGCCTTTCGCGCCGGTCTTTCGTTCATGTTCAGCGGCGAATGGAAAAAGACAAAATCGCCGGGCGGTTCTTCCTACTGGCGTTCCGAAAGGGCCGGCCTTTCGCTTGCCCTGAATCCCTCGCAGGCCTATGTGTCGGACGGCGATCCCTTTGCCGCGCCTCCGGGAACGGCGCTGCCCGCCGCTTTTGCCGGGTACCGCCGGGGCGCCGTTCTTGCCTGCTGGCTTCCCAGTCCCGCCGTTCCCTTGGATCGTTTTCTTGCCGCTACCGGCCTTCCCCTGAAGATCCCCGCGGAGGAGATGTTTCTGGGGATCTTTCCGGCGTCAGCCGCCGCTCCCGTCGGCGGGGAAGGCGGCTACGAGATCCTGATCCGCATTGAAACGCCTTCCGCAAGCCAGGCCAGGGCCATAGCCGTCCTCATCGGCATGGCCCGCGCGTATCTTTTCGCCCCCGGCGCGGTTCCCGGCGGGCCGGAGGGCGGGCCTCCCGGCGGGGCGGAGGGCGGGTCTTCCGGCGGGCCGGAAGGCGCGGATATTGCCGCGCTGCTTTTTGCCGCCGCCCCGGTTCAGGACGGCGCTTTTCTCAACATCAGAACAGCCGTTCTCTCGGAAACCGAGGTAACTTTACTTTTGTCTGTCTTCTCGCTATATTAAGGGGAAAAGTTATGCCCACCTATGAATATGAATGTAAAGACTGCGGCCACACCTTTGAAGCCTTTCAAAGCATGAGTGATGAACCTATAAAGATCTGTCCCCTGTGCGGCAAGAGCCTTCGCCGGCTTATTCACGGCGGAACGGGGGTCATCTTCAAGGGGTCCGGATTTTATGTTACCGACAGGGGAAAGAGCCCCTCCGGGTCAAAGGACCCCTCCGGGGCAAAGGACGGGGCAAAAAAAAGCGGCGCGGACGCCAAACCCGAAACGGCCGCGGGAAAGGCGGATGGAGCGTCTTCTTCCCCGGCCCCTTCGGGCCCGGCCTCTTCGGGCGGAAGTCCGGGAAGCGGCGGCGCTGCGGAGGGGACGAAGACGGAAAAGAAAGCCAATGCGTCCTGAAAGTCCCTCCGGGGAATTCCGGCCGCGGCCTTGAGCATGCCTTCCCTGACGTCCCCCAGGTTTTTCTGCGAACACTGCGGCGCCGAGGTTGCCCGCGACGCCAGAGCGTGTCCCCGCTGCGGCCGTTTCTTCGCCTCGGTGCGCTGCCCGGCCTGCGGGTATACCGGCGCGGAATCGCTCTTTGCAGGCGGCTGTCCTTCCTGCGGGTATTCTTCCGGGGGTCAAAGGCGGGGCCTTTTTTCCCCCGTCAAAAAACCCGCCCGTTCCGCGGGTCCCCTTCCCCTGTGGATCTACCTTTTTTCCGTTCTTGCCCTGTTGTGCGTGATTGTACTATTGTATGTTATAATGAAGTGAATTGAGCTTGTTTCAAAACCCTGTTAACGGGCGCGGGAGTTTTAGTAAGGGAGGAAATGATGAAACAAAGAATCGGTATGATGTGCGGGGTGTTTTTCGTGCTGGCGCTGATCCTGCCGTCCTGCGGCTCAGGCAGCGCTGTTCCTCCTCCCGATCCCGGCATTGTGACGGCTGTTTCGGCCGGCATGCTTCCCGCGGACGGAACCATCGAAGTTGTTTTCAGCAATGCACAGGACAGTTCCGTCCCCCTGCCCGGGGACGCGATCCGCATCAGGCCCTCGGTAAAGGGCAGCGTCTCCTGGCAGAGCGATTATGTTCTCGCGTTTACCCCCTCCCGTCCCATGAAGCCGGGGATTCGTTACCGCGCCGTAGTGAACCTTGCGGGAATCGCCCCCTTCGGCTTTGAATTCGACATACAGATGCCCAGCATAGAGGTGGTCCTTGATCCGGTCCGGGTCACCGAAACGGGCGAGGTGATTATTGCCGGTACGCTTAACGGGGCCGCCGGGGCTTCCGCCGCGAAACTCAGGCGCGTGATCAATTCATCGGAACTGGGCCGGCCGGAATGGACGGTCGAAAACGGCGTATGCCGTTTTGTTTTCAGGCCCGTACAGCGGGACAACGCGGCGAGGACGGCGGAAATAACCTGGAACGGAAGCCCTCTTGGCGCGAAGGAAAAGGGATTTACCACGGTGCAGATCCCCGGCGCGGGGAATTTCGAAATGGTAAACCTTCTGCAGACCCCCGAATACCTTGAAGTCTCGTTCTCCGCGCCGCTCAGGCAGAACCAGGATCTCAGGGGCTTTATCTCCCTTTCGGGCAACACCAGCGTCCGTTATTCCCTCGAAGGCAACGTGGTCCGCATATTCGGCGAACAGGGCCGGGAGGGAATTCCCGAAGGCAGCCTTCTTGTGATTCAGGATCTTGAGGATGTAAACGGCAACGTGCTTGTTACCCCCGTTCAGTACACCGTCGCGGGAAACTGGGAACTGCCCGAGGTGCGTTTTTCCGGTACGGGAACCATACTGCCCACAAGCCAGGGTACGTCCATGGTTATAGAGACCCGCAATGTGTCGGGGCTGCTCGTCGAGGCCTTCCAGATTTACGGCGACAACATGGTCCAGTTCCTTCAGGTAAACGCCCTTTCTGGTACCGGCGAACTGGGCCGGGTAGGGGAGCCTGTGTGGACCAAAAGTTTCGATTTTCCCTGGAGCGGGGCCGACAAGAACCGGTGGGTAAGGAGAGGGCTTGATCTTTCCGCCCTTACGTCGAAATTCTCAGGCGGCATGTTTCACCTGCGCATAAGTTTCAGCCGCCGTCATGTTCAGTATGAATGTACCGCGAACCACGGCGATTTTTCGGACCTTGAATTTCCCGGCGATTCGTTTCCTCCGTTTCCCTCTTCAGGCGATCCTGAGCAGAGTTACTGGAATTATTACCAGAACAACTACAACGCGAATTACGACTTTTACCGTTACCGGAGAGATCCCTGTCATCCGGCCTTTTACATGCACTACGGGGATCACAGTATTGTTAAAGGAAGGAACGTGCTGGTTTCCGATCTTGGCCTCCTTGCCAAAAGGAGCCTTGAGGGGGACTGGCTTTTCGCGGCGAGCAACGTACGGACCGCGCGGCCTTCCGCCGATACGAACATAGACATTTTCAACTTTCAGGGACGCCTCCTTGCGCGGGTGCGGACCGGGGCCGACGGCTTTGCCGCTCTTCCCGCATCGCGGGTACAGGGAAGCCCCGCCTTTATACGCGCCGTGAACAGCCTGGGCACGTCTTTTCTCAAGGTGGGCGATTCCCTTGCCCTTGCGGTCAGCCACTTTGACGTTTCGGGGGACAGGCCCCTGGCCGGACAGCGCGGGCTTATCTACGGGGAGCGGGGCGTATGGCGGCCGGGAGACGACATCTACCTTACCTTCCTCCTTTCCGATCCCGAAGGAACCCTGCCGGCGTCTCATCCTGTTTCCTTTGAGCTGGAAGATCCCCGGGGCCGGGTAACAAGCCGGCTTACCTACACATCGTCGGTGGACGGGTTTTATCCCATTGCCGTTTCCACCAGGCCCGACGCCCCCACAGGCGACTGGACCGCGAGGGTGCGGGTGGGCGGCGCCGTTTTTCAGAAGAACCTTAAAATAGAAACGGTGATGCCCAACCGGCTCAAGATGAACCTCGATTTCGGCGGCGGCGCGTATCTGGACAGCGGCAAAAAGAAAGTCGCCCTTGAGGCGGCCTGGCTCTACGGCGCGGTTGCGCCGGGGCTCAAGTCCGACGTTTCCGTCTCTTTCGGCGACAGGGACACGTCCTTTTCGTCATACGGCGATTATTCCTTCCGCGATCCTTCGCGGACCGTTTCCCAGGAAAGGCAGATTATTTTTGAAGGGAACCTCGACAAGGGGGGAAAGGCGTCTTTCAACATGGAGCTTAACGCGGGAAGGGCTGTTCCCGGCAAGCTTAACGCCCGTTTCCTTACCCGTGTTTTTGAGCCTTCGGGCGTTTTTTCTTCCGAGCAGGTGAACCTTGAATTCTCCCCCTACAAACGCTATGTGGGGATAAAGCTCCCCAGAGGGGACGCAAGCCGGAACATGCTTCTTACCGATACCGATCACGCCGCCGACATTATGGTGCTTGACGCGGACGGGAAGCCCGCGGCGGAGGCCGTTGATCTTGAATGCGCCGTCTACAAGCTGTCCTGGAGGTGGTGGTGGGAAAAGGGAACGGGCGAACGGGCCGAATTTGCCTCGGCCCTTTCGAGAAACCCGGTGATGAAGGAAACGGTAACCGCCCGTAACGGAAGGGCTTCCTGGAATTTCCGGGTGAAGTACCCCGACTGGGGCCGTTACCTTGTCATCGCGAACGACCTTTCAGGCGGACATGCCGGGGCGGCCGTCGTGTACATCGACTGGCCCGGATGGGCGGGAAGGGCGCAGGAAGGGGACCAGGGGTCTTCGGCCATGCTGGTCCTTTCCCCCGAAAAGCAGAACTACGAAACGGGAGAAAAAGTCCGCGTCGGTTTTCCTTCCAACAGGGAAGCGGCGGCGCTGGTTACGGTGGAAAAGGGCGGGCGTATTCTCAGGGAAGAATGGGTAGCCTGTTCGGACGCGCTTACAAACTATGAATTTACCGCGGAGCCTTCCATGGTTCCCAATGTGTATGTGCATGTGAGCCTTTTGCAGCCCCATCTGCAGACGCAGAACGATCTTCCCATGCGCTTGTACGGCATAGTGCCGGTGATGGTGGAAGATCCCAGAACGAAGATACAGCCCCGCATAGAGGCGGCGGCAAACTGGGAGCCGGAGACGCCTGTTTCCTTCACCGTAAGCGAAGTATCGGGAAGGCCCATGGCGTATACGGTGGCGGTGGTTGACGAGGGGCTTCTTGGCCTTACCCGTTACGCCCTGCCCAATCCCCGGAGCGCCTTTTACACGCGGGAAGCCTCGTTCCTCAAATCCTGGGATCTGTATCAGGATATTATGGGCGCTTATTCAGGCCAGCTTGAAACGCTCCTTGCGATAGGCGGCGGCGACGATCTGTTTGACGATACCGCCAAGGAGACTCAGCGTTTCAAGCCCGTGGTCCGTTACTTCGGCCCCTACGAGCTTGCCGCGGGCCAGAGAAAGACCGAAACCTTTACCCTTCCTCCCTACATAGGCGCGCTGCGCATCATGGTGCTGGCGGCGTCTTCGACAAAGGAGCCCCCGGTTCCCTACAAGTCGGGCCGGGCCTACGGTACGGCTGAAAGGCCGGTTACCGTCTCTTCGGATCTTATGGTGTTCGGTACCGTTCCCCGCGTTCTTTCTCCGGGGGATGAAGCGGTGATTCCCGTATCGGTCAATTCCTACAGGGAAGGGGCCCGCCAGGTGCGGGTAAGCCTTACCGCCGGGGGCGCCGTTCTTGCCGGGGCGGGAACGGCGCTTGTCGCCTTTGACAGGCCCGGCGAAAAGATGACGGAATTCCGCGTAAAGGCCCCCGCCGTTCCCGGCGCGGTGAAGATCAGCGTCAGGGCCGAATCGGACGGGCTCAAAACGGCCAGCCATGTAACGGATCTTGAAGTGCGTTCTACCGCCATTCCTGTTGTCAAAACGGCGGTGGGCCTCCTTTCGCCGGGGGAAACCTGGCAGGGAACCCTTGCCTTTCCCGGAGAGGCGGGAACGAATACCGGAACCTTTGAATTTTCGCGGCTTCCGCCCCTCAACCTTGAGGCGCGCCTTAAATTCCTCATTGCCTATCCGCACGGCTGTATAGAACAGACCACAAGCGCCGCTTTTCCCCAGCTGTACCTTGACCGGGCGCTTACCCTTGACTCCGGCCGGGCCGGGGAAATCAAAACCAACATAGCCGCCGGTATAGAGCGGCTGGCCGGTTTTCAGGTTTCGTCGGGCGGCTTTTCCTACTGGCCGGACGGCGGGGAGGCCAACGACTGGGGAACCACCTACGCGGGCCATTTCCTTGTTGAGGCCAAACGCGCGGGTTACACGGTGCCCGCCGATCTTTTGAGCCGCTGGGCGCAGTACCAGAAGAACAGGGCCGGCCTCTGGCAGGCCAGAGAGGGAAACGACGCGGCGCAGGCCTACCGCCTGTACACCCTTGCCCTTGCCGGAGAGGCGGATCTTGGTTCCATGAACCGGCTCCGCGAACAGCGGGAATTAAGCCCGCAGGCCCTTTGGAGGCTTGCCGCCGCGTACTGGTACTCGGGCCAGCGCGACACCGCGAGGACCATGGTGCGGAGCCTTGATACCCGCCTCCCCGAATACCGCGAGCTTTCAGGCACCTTCGGGTCCTCCCTCCGGGACAAGGCGATGATCCTTGAAACCCTGGTCCTGCTTGAAGACACGGGAAGGAGCAAGGCCCTCTTTGAGGAAATCGCCGCCGCCCTTTCCGCGGAAGCGTGGCTTTCCACACAGGAGACCGCCTATGCCCTTATCGCGGCGGTTCCCTACATGAAGGGCCAGTCAGGCGGAACCATTACTGTGGAGGCTTCCGTCGCGGGCCGCAGCGGGAGCGCGGCCTTCACTTCGCCTGTTCATCAGCTTGCCATGGGGGATCTTCCGGGAACTTCCGGCCCTTACCGCGCCGTCAACCGTTCGGGATCTCCCGTTTATGTCCGCGTCACGGTGCGGGGGATTCCCCCCGAAGGTTCGGAGCCGGCCATGGCCGAAGGCCTTGCCCTTGCGGTGGAATACCGGGATGCCGACGGAAAGGCGGTGAATCCTTCCGCCGTTAAAACGGGCGACGATATGGAAGTGCGGGTTACGGTGAAGAACAACACCTACCAGAAGGTTTCCGAAATAGCCCTGGTGCATCCGCTTCCGGCTTCCTGGGAGATCATCAACTACCGGCTGGGCGGGGAAGGTTCTGATTCCTCTTCGTCCGCTTCACAGTTCAAGTATCAGGACATACGGGACGACCGGGTGATGACCTATTTTGATCTGGAGCGCGGGGCCGAAAAGACCGTGTCCTTTATGATCAACAAAACCTACGGGGGAAGTTATTTCCAGCCGGCCGTGCACGCCTACGCCATGTACGACGAATCGATACGGGCTCTTGTGCCGGGCCTCCGGCCGCCAAACACCCCGGGCAGCAGGTGACATTCCGGGGGCGGGGCAGCGTTGTTTGTTTCTGGATGATGATGATTGCCGCCGTAACAGGCGGCCTTAAAGGCGCTGTTTCCGCCCTGCGGGATCGAAGGGGCCGCCGGAGGGCGCGGCGCTGTGTGTACCTTTCGTCCTTCCTTACGCTCTTCATCATGTTCCTCATCTCCCTTCCCGATCCGCTTTTTGAGGTTTACTATTCGCCCGTGCTCCGGGACAGGGAGGGCCGTCTTCTTGGCGCCATGGTTGCCCTTGACGGCCAGTGGCGTTTCCCGCCGGGGGAGAACGTCAACGAAAAATTTGCCGCCGCCCTTATCGAGGCTGAAGACAGGCGTTTTACCCGGCATCCGGGCGTCGATCCCGCGGCGGTTTTCCGCGCCCTGATTCAGAACATCAGGGCGGGAAGGGTCGTCTCGGGCGGCTCGACCCTGACCATGCAGACCGTCCGCCTTATGCGGCCCGATTCACGCCGGAGCGTTCCCGAAAAGATCACCGAGGCCGTTCTTGCCCTGCGCCTGGAACTGGGAAGATCCAAGGACGATATCCTCGCCCTTTACAGCGCGAACGCCCCTTTCGGGGCGAATGTTGTGGGGCTTGAGGCCGCCTCATGGCGCTGGTTCGGAAGATCCTCCGGGGAACTTTCCTGGGCGGAAGCGGCGGTTCTCGCGGTGCTTCCCAACGGGCCGGGCCTCATACACCCCGGCCGGAACCGGGATCTTCTCAGGGAAAGGCGGGACGCGCTTCTGGAACGCCTGTTCACGAAAGGGCTCTTTGACGAAGAAACCCTTTTCCTTGCCAGGGCCGAGCCCCTTCCCGGCGAGCCCCTTCCCCTTCCCCAGCTTGCCCCGCATCTGCTTGCCCGTCTTGTCGGGGAAGCGGGGGGAACGGGGATGTTTAGAAGCGGCCGCTTTACGGGCGAAAGGGGCGGCGCTTCCGCTTCCAGCGCGGGGGCTTTCCGCACGGAGCCCTTTATTACCACGCTGGACGGGGATCTGCAGGAACGCGCCGCGGCGATCATGAGCCGCGCCCAAAGCCGTTTTTCGGGAAACGGGATAATGAACGGCGCCTGCCTTGTCATGGATACCGCCTCGGGGGAAATCGCCGCCTATGTCGGAAATACCGGTTCGGATTCGAAAGACGTGGACATTGTTACCGCCCCCCGCAGTTCCGGGAGCATACTCAAGCCCTTTCTGTATGCCGCCATGCTTGATTCGGGGGATATCCTTCCTTCTTCCCTTGTCAGCGACATTCCCACGAGAATAGGAAGCTACGGCCCGGAAAACATTACCCGTACCTATTTGGGGGCGGTCCCCGCCGGCGAGGCGCTGGCCCGCTCGCTCAATGTGCCCGCGGTACGTTCGCTCAGGGTATACGGGGTGGAACGCTTTGCCCGTTTTCTTAAAAGCCTTGGCGTCGGCACCCTGTTCCGTCCCGCCGCCGAATACGGGCTTCCCCTCATCCTTGGCGGCGCCGAGGTGAACCTCTGGGAAATGACGGGACTGTACGGGGGCCTTGCCCGTTCGGTAAACGGCCGGGGCCCCGCCTTTTTTCCGCCCTCTGTTTTTCTCCGGAAAGAAACGGAATCTTCTTCCGGCCGGAGCGGAAACACCCAGGCGGGCCGCCCTCCTGTTTCTCCGGGGGCCGCCTGGCTTACCCTTGAGGCGCTTGCCTTCGCGGCCCGGCCCGGCGAGGAAGCCCAGTGGCAGGAATACGCCGGTTCAAGGCGCATAGCGTGGAAAACAGGAACCAGTTTCGGCAACAGGGACGCCTGGGCTATAGGCGTGCGGCCCGACTGGACCGTCGCCGTGTGGATAGGAAACGCGTCGGGCGAAGGAAGGGCCGAACTGCGCAGCGCCCTTACCGCCTCTCCTGTGCTGTTTGAACTTTTTTCGGCCCTGGGATCGGGCCCGCTCTCCAACGTTACGGCGGCAAGGCGGGAAGGCGCGTGGTTTCCCCAGCCGGCCGCCCGGCTTAAAAGCGCCGAAGTCTGCTCCTTTTCGGGCTTTCCCGCGGGCCCCGACTGCCGTACCGTAAAAACGGTGAGCGTGCCGGCCAATGCCCCGCCGCATAATCCCTGCCCGTACTGTGTCAGGATCATTGTCAACGAGGAAGAAAATCTCCGCGTAGACAGGGAAAGCGCACCGGGCCCGGTAAAGGAAATGACCTGGTTTGTTCTTCCCCCGGCCGAAGAATGGTACTTCAGGCGGTGGAATCTTGACTACAGGCCCCTTCCCCCGGCGGAAAACAACCGCGCGGAAGGAGCCCTTCCCCTTGCCCTCTTTAACCCCGGCGAGGGAAGCCAGGTCTACGTTCCCCGCGAACTTGACGGTAGCGAAGGGCGCGTCGTTTTTTCCGCCGCCCACCGTGAAAACACCGCCCGTATCTACTGGCACCTGGACGGCGTTTATCTGGGGGAAAGCTCCATTTTCCACGAAATGGAAGCCCAGCCCGCTCCGGGCTTCCACACCCTTACCCTGGTTGACGGCGCGGGCAATATCATCACCCGCCGTTTCGAGGTGCCCTCGGCCGCCGGGGAAGAAAGCGCCGATTAGCCCGGATATAATTTAAATAATATTGGAGGAAGACCATGAAATTGAGATGTATATTCATTTTATTGATTGTTTTTAGCAATAATAGTTTATATTCACAACCTTTTGATCAATGCCTTGATGATATTCTGATGGAAAATTATATTGTAATACAAAATAAATTTTTAAGTTTGGGTCAGGAAATTGAATATGTTGATGCATATATAACTTTATTAATGTCTTGTAATGGATGTTTAACGCAGGAATATTATCGTGGTACATACAATGATGATATAAAGATATATATACAGCAGGTATTTGATTCTGAAGAATCGGATTTGGTAATACAGCTGTTTGATGATTATAATATTGAAAACGGTTTCTACAAATTTGTCATTGCAAGCACTATTGTACAAATTTTAATTTATGAGAATATGTTTTTAGGAAAATATCCCGAGATGGTTGCATATGTAAATGATATTAATGATTCTTATATTATCAATGATAATAAATTCCATATATATTTGGAAAATGTCAATAATCTTCTGCGATCATTCAATGATAATGACATAGCTCTGGTAAGAAAATATACGGATACAATATTACAGAATATAAAACTGGAAAAATGAAATGCGGGCAAGCGGTATCCAAACAGCCGGAACGTTATGCGAAATCGGGCAAAGGCGGGTAAAAATAACACACTTGACAAAAAATAATAGCTCGGTATAGAATAAAGTTATGGAAAATTTAGCGGAAAGAATAAATCTCATAAAAGAATCCATTCTCAAAAATGTACCGGCGAAATATATATATTTGTTCGGTTCATATGCTTATGGTAAACCAACGGATAAAAGTGATATAGATATTTATATTGTAATCCCCGATAAAACAGTCAGCATTTCGGAAATTTATACAAAAATAATGGTTGATTTAAGCATAAAAAAAATATTTTTTGTTGATTTATTGTTAAGCAGGGAAAGTGTATTTAATATTAGAAAAAATGAAAATATCCTTGAGGAAACAGTTTATCAAAAAGGAAGAATTTTATATGAAAATTAAAGATGTAATAGAATGGATGCAAATCGCCGATGATGATTTTGATTCCGCAAAAATATTGAATGAATCGGCTCGTAAATATTATGAAATTATTTGTTATCATTGTGCCCAAGCGGCTGAAAAGTATTTGAAAGGCTATTTGTCTTACAATGATATTATTCCACAAAAAACCCATAATCTGCTTCTTTTAAATGAGGTTTGTATTGAAACAGACAATGCTTTTTTAAATATTAGAACCGAATGCGGTTTATTGAACAGGTTTACTAATGAGATACGTTATCCGCACAGGATAGAAATAAACGGAGAAGATGTAAATTATTCTCTTATTGCTGCGGAAAAGATTAGAAATTTTGAGCCAATGCAAAATTTGCGAAATATTATCACCCCCAAAAATAACGCTAAAGAAACTGATGTCAAAGAGAATGGTAAATAATGATGCATGTCCCGGCTTCGCCTTAACAGCCCTGTTTCCGCTTTTTTGCCCTGCAGCCCGGGCCGGGAGGCGGCCCGGGGTTCCGTTCGCTTGGGTCATTCGCCATGCCCATTCCCGCGCCTTGCGTACAACGCAACACTCCCTAAACAGTTGCCCCCGCGGCTGCAACCGCTCCGGGACCTCCCCATATGGGCGCCGGTTTTCCGCACGCCGCGCAGAAATAAGAGCCGTTTTCAAGCGCAAGGCCCTGTGTCTGTACGCGGTAGCCGTTCCGCTTCACAAGAGTCGCCCCGCAAAAGGAACAGAGCGTACCGCTGAACCTGCCGTCCCCGCGTATGTTGCCGGTGTACACATAGGGGAGGCGCTTCGAGGCCCTCTCCGCCGCCTCTATCAGCCTTGCGGGATCGGTGGCCGGCGCGTCCCAGCGGTAATCGGGATGATAGGCCGAAAGGTGCCAGGGCACGGGGCGCGGCGTTCCCTCATGTTCAAGGGAGGCGATAAAGGCGGCGCACTCGTCCAGTTCCGATGGGCTGTCGTTCATTCCCGGCACGACAAGGGTGGTTATTTCAACGTGGACGTTCATCCTGCGGGCAAGAACGGTAAAGTCAAGCACGGCCTGGAGGCTGCCCCCGAGGATCTTCGCGTAGGTTTTTTCCGAAAAACTTTTTAGATCCACATTAACGGCGTCCGTCAGCGCGAGTATTTCCCCGGCCGGGATGCGGTTGACGCAGCCGCTGGTAACAAGGACGTTGACCGCCCCGGCGTCCCTTGCCGCCTTCATGCAGTCGATGAGGTACTCGGCGTGTACGAGCGGCTCCGAATAGGTGTAGGCGGCAAGGCCCCCGCATTCCGCCGCCGCTTCCGCCGCGCGCCCGGGCGGCACGTAGCGGCCGGGAACCGTCCCCTCAATACGGGAAATATGCCAATTCTGGCAGAAGGGGCAGTGAAGATTGCAGCCCGCGAACCCAAAAGAAAGTATCCGCGATCCGGGCCGGAAATGGTACAGGGGCTTTTTCTCTATGGGATCTTCCGCCATGGCGGTTATATAGCCGTAGAAGGGAAGGGAAAGCGCCTTTCCGCCGGCCGTTTTTCCGCCGTTTTCCGGGGGCTCCTTCCGGTTTTCCCTGACCCCGCAGGCCCCCCTTTCCCCGGGCCTGATGACACAGAACCGGGGACAGAGCTCGCAGCGGATCGCCTTCCCGCAGGCCGAAAAGAAACGTCCCTCCGCAGGCATTCCGTCCCGGCCGCCGCGCGGATAAGGCCCGTTTCCCGGAGGGCTCACTTTTCCGCGGCCGCCTGTTTGCGGGCGAAACGCTTCCTTACCGCCTGTGATTTATTGGCGAATTCCACCGGATCATTTACCTCA
>JAISEB010000318.1 GCA_031264395.1 Treponema sp.
CCGACATCAAAAAGCGCGGCGGACTGGTTTTTGATGGTGACCACCAAGGTTCGTATGTTGTCCAGGGTTCCGTTAAAGACCCTCGCCATATCTCCGATTTCATCGTTCCGCTGAATATCCAGCTGCCGGGTCAAATCCCCCTCGCCGATGCCGGTAAAGATTGTCATCATGTATTTGATGGGATTGCTTATGGAGCGGGCGATGAAGAAAGCCGCCGCCGCTATGACAAGGAGCATCACCGCGCTTATGATGACGCTCAGGCGGAGCATTCCGGTTACAGGAGCGTTGATAACTTTTTGCGGCACCCCTATCGCCAGAGACCATGGGGTACCGGTTTTTCCTATGGCCAGCGGAACGGAAAGGACTTCGTAACGCATTATGACGCCGTTGACATCAACATCGTTTGTAAAATCAAATTCGGTCCCGTTTTTAATGGCGGCCTTCATGTCGTCCAAATAAACGCCCGCCACATACTCATAGGCTTCGTCCATTGTTTTTCCAAGTTCCGCCGGGTCAAAGTAGCCCGCCACAAGAGCGCCGTTGGTAAAAACCGACGCGGCGCTGTCTGTATAGGGATTGATCTCCTCCGTAGCGGCTTGAATCCTGGTCAGGGAAAGATCAACGCCGGCGACGCCGATGGCCCGGCCGTTCTTTTTTATCGGGACCACCAGGGAAGTAATCAGTATATCGACCCCGTTTATGGTGTAAAAAAAGGGCTCCACCGCGGTTTCATTTCCGGTCCGCATAGGAATATTATAAAAATCCGCGTCATCGGCATCATACCCCTGGGAAAACTGCACCTCGGCCCCGGTACTGGTCCGGGACCAGGTGGGGAGGAACCTGCCGCTGGAATCCGTTCCCTCGGTATTGGCATATTCGGCGTCCAGACCGTCCAGGGCGTTTGGCTCCCAGATGGTCCAGACCGCGGCAAGTTCGGGGTTTGCCTCGGCCATCCGCCTAAGCAGCATGTTGTAAAAGAAACGGCGCCGGGCCGGTTCTATCTCTTCATAGGCTTCCATCGACTGGGCGAGGGATCGGGCGATGCTAAAATAGGACTCGATCCACAGGCTCAGTTTAGCGGCTTCGTTATTTGCTAAATTCCGGAGTTCGCTGTTGGTAAGCGCGGCGATTTGTTTCTGGGAACGGTACAAAATAGTCCCCAGCAGGGTGCCGGTACCCAAAAGGGTAAGGGCAATGATCATTATGATCAGTTTCTTGCCTATTTTCATATACCACCTTTTGGGCTATGATAGCATGGTTATGTTGCGTATTCAAGGCCTTAATCGACGGCCTTAAAGTTATAGAGCGGCCTGAGACGCTGTTCCACCGTAAGGGTCTCGCCGATGTAATCAAGTATGTCCCTCGCTTTCCTGTAGGCCATAGGGCTTTCCTCAAGGGTGTCTTTACCGATGACGCTTGACCAGATACCCCGCATCTCCTTCCGGTATTCGTCCAGGGAAAGACTCCTCGCGTCGGTCCGGGCCTTCTTCCTTCCCGAACCGTGGGGCGCGGAATAATTCCACGCGGCGCTGCCTTTTCCCCGGCCCAATACGGCCCCTTCCGCCATAGAAAAGGGGATAACCAGGGGTTCATCCTGTTTCGCGGAAATTGCCCCCTTGCGGATTACGGAATTGGCGGTATCGATGTAATTATGAACGCTGTCGCGGTATTCCGTTTCCCGAAGGTCCGTCTTGAAAAATCCCTTCGCTATTGTGTGGGCCATGAGGGCGCGGTTGACCCGGGCGTAATGCTGGACAATCCGCATATCCCCCAAGTAGTTTTCGGCGCCGGCTCCCGAGAGGTATTTAATGGGACTGTCCGCGGCGGTTTCACGCAGGGCGTGGATTTCGTGGTATTCAAAAGTCCGCGCTCCCAGGATGCGGGAACCGGAATGGATCAACAGCCAGCGGTTGTGGTTTTCGTCGATGTCAACTTCGATAAAATGGTTTCCGCCGCCGAGGGTGCCGAGGGAAGCGAATATCCGTTCAGGATGATGTTTCTGTTTTTCGCAGAGCCCGCGGATCGCGTTTTTGAATTTCCCCGGTTCCGCCAATTCGGAAAACCCGCCGTTCAGGGCCGCAAAGGCGTTCATTTCATTCAGCCCTTCGTGGAGAGCCTGGCGTACCTCCTGGCCGGAGGGGATGTTTTTGCGGATAAAGGCGTCAAGTTTATCAAACCGCAGGTTTCCCCGGCCCAGGTTACAGGCGCACACCCCGCAGCCAATGTCCAACCCGATGATCGAGGGGATCACCAGGGCCTTGAAGGTCGCCGTCCATCCGATAACCGTACTTTTCCCCAGGTGGACATCCGGCATAACCCGGACAGTGGTATCGGAAAAATCAGGATGGTCCAGGTATTGCCGGATTTTGTTTTCGCAGGCCGTTTCCAGGGCCTTTGCGTAAACTAAAGCCGTATTATGTTTGCCCCTAACCGGAATCGGTTCTACGGCAGTTTCAGTCATAGTGTTTCTCCCTTTTGTGTGGTAACGCTGTTTCTCTTTATCAGTTTTTTTGTCTCCCCGTCATAGATACGGATGGGGTTTCCCCGTTCAAGTTCAATGATAACTCCTGGCAATAGATTACCCTTACCGCAAAATTGGCTGCGGATAAGGACAGAGAAATACGACCGTTTTTGAAAAAGCGGTCAATTTAACATGAACAAGAGCCTCGTGGAATTTGGTAAAGGAAAGGCGGATAGACTTTGAAGTAGGATGTTTACCGGGAACCGGAGGCTCTGACCTTCTGATTCTGTTTTACTGTGCTTGTCTGTACCGTCATATCGAACCTCCTAAAGTAAGATTGTTTATAGTATAGGCTTTATAAAAAATAATGTCAAGATTAATTTCCCAAACGAAACCGGCCGGTTGCGTTTGGCACGGAGGCCGGCGGCATGGATGCCGCTGTACCCCAAGCTCTCCGCCGTTAGCGGAGAGGTGGAGTTTGCCTATGACAAACTCCAACGCCAAAATCCGGCACGGAGGCCGGATTTTGGCGGGGTCAGTTCTCCGCCCCCGCCGTGATAAGCTGTTCGGTGATTTCCGTATAGCCCCCTTCGGCGGCGTAAAACATGGCGCTGTGTTCCAGGTTGTCTACGGCGTTGACATCCGCCCCGTGTTCGATAAGCAGGGCGGTAAAATCGTTTTGGCCTTTCATGGCCGCCACGAT
>JAISEB010000346.1 GCA_031264395.1 Treponema sp.
AAGTATATCTTCCCACGCTGTCATTTACCGGCCTCCCGGGAATTGTAGAATTCGTTCAAATTTTTAACCGCGCCTTCCAGCATCAGTATGCGGCGGCCGTAAAAAAGATCGTGGGCCCGCAGGCGGTTGTAGGAAAGAAAGGAAAGCCAGGGGATATTGGCCCCCGCCCGCTTTATAAGCGGATCGTCATCCTTGAGGATGATGACCGTCCTTTCGCCGGGGCCGAAGTTGTCAAGCAGGCCCGCAAGCTCTTTGGTTTTTCCCGATTCAACGGTAAAATCCTCGACCACCTTCATGCCGCCGCTTTGGGCCTTGAGGCTGAGTATGCTTTTAAGGGCAAGCCGTTTTGCCTTTTTCGGCATGGAATAGGAAAAATCCCTGGGTTTGGGGCCGAAAACCGTTCCCCCGCCGACGAGCAGGGGCGATTTCTTGTCGCCCCGCCGGGCACGGCCGGTACCCTTCTGCTTGTACGGCTTGGCGTTGGAACCGTGAACCTCGCCCCTGTCTTTGGTGCAGGCGGTTCCCTGCCTCTTGTTCGCCAATTCATTGTTAATGGCGTACCATATTACGTCTTCATTCACCGGAAGGCCGAAAACGGCGTCGTCCATCTCTATGTCCCTCAGTTCTTTTCCGGCTATGGAATATACCCTGCAATTCATCGCATTCCGCCTGTACTACCGCTTTACCGCGGACCGCACCATAAGGAGGCCCTCGTTGATCCCGGGCACGGCTCCCCGTACCAAAAGGAGCTGTTTTTCCGCGTCGATACGTTCGACCTTGAGGCTCAGGACCGTTACCCGTTCCCGGCCCATACGGCCCGGAAGTTTCGTGTTTTTGAAAGTATGATGGGGATAGGTTGAATTTCCTGTGGAACCGGGCTCGCGGTGGAACTTTGAGCCATGCGTGTGCCGCCCGCCGCCGAACCCGTAGCGCCGCACCACGCCCTGAAAACCCTTGCCCTTTGAAACGCCGGAAACATCCACGTAACGGCAGCCTTCCAGCGTCTCCACCCCAAGGGAATCGCCCACGGCGGTTTCCTTTTCAAAATCCCTTATTTCACGGAGGATCTTTTTGGGAGGAACGGCTTCGGGAAACTGGCCGCCGTACGGCTTTGTTACCAGCTTCTTCTTTTTGTCGCCCAGGCCGATAATCACCGCCCTGTAACCGTCCTTTTCAACAGTCTTATGGGCAACGACAATATTCGGATCAAAGCGGATCACCGTTATCGGTACAAGATTGCCGTTTTCGTCAAAAACCTGTGTCATGCCCACTTTTCTGGCAAAAAGCCCCAGCATCATCTGCTCCTACTGCTTAATCTCTACATCAACCCCCGCGGGAAGTTCAAGTTTCATAAGAGAATCCATTACTTCCGCGGACGGGCTGATAATATCGATCAACCGTTTATGGGTCCGCATCTCGAACTGTTCGCGCGACTTCTTGTTCACATGAGGCGAACGGAGCACGGTCACTTTGTTGATGCGGGTAGGCAGGGGAATAGGCCCTGTGACCTTTGCCCCCGCCTTCTGAACCGTTTGAACGATAGACTTCGCGCTCTGATCGATCAACTCAACATCGAAGCCGCGCAACCTTACGCGAATTCGTTCCTTAGCCATCATTCCTCCACAGAAGGGAAGCTATTCTACGATATCCACTACCTGTCCGGACGCGACAGTCTTGCCGCCTTCGCGGATGGCAAAACGGAGCCCTTTTTCCATGGCGATAGGGTGGATAAGTTCGCCGAAAATTTCGGCGTTATCCCCGGGCATTATCATTTCCTTACCCTCGGGAAGTTTTACCGTGCCGGTAATGTCCGTGGTCCTGAAATAGAACTGGGGCCGGTAACCGGTAAAGAAGGGAGTCTTCCTTCCTCCTTCTTCCTGGGAAAGGCAGTAAATTTGCCCCTTGAACTTGCTGTGGGGGGTAATGGAGGCGGGCTTGGCAAGCACCTGGCCCCTTTCCACATCCTTTTTGTCTATACCGCGAAGCAGCGTACCGACATTGTCGCCGGCCCGGGCTTCGTCAAGCAGCTTGTTGAACATTTCAATGCCGGTAACGACGGTCTTCTTCGTGGGCTTGATGCCGACGATCTCGGCTTCTTCGTTGAGCTTGAGAATGCCCCGTTCCACCTTGCCGGTAACGACGGTGCCGCGGCCGGAGATGGTAAACACGTCCTCGATAGGCATAAGGAAAGGCTTGTCGGAATCGCGGACCGGATCGGGGAAGTAGCTGTCCATGGCGACAAGCAGTTCCTCGACGGACTTGACCGCGTCGGGATTGTCCGGCTCGGTCATGGCCTTGAAGGCGGAACCCTTGATGATGGGGATCTTGTCGCCGGGGAAGCCGTTATTGGTAAGAACGTCCTTGATTTCTTCTTCGACCAGCTCCAGAAGTTCGGGATCGTCAACCAGATCGATCTTGTTGAGGTACACTATCATGTTGGGGACGCCAACCTGGCGGGCCAGAATGATGTGTTCGCGGGTCTGGGGCATGACCGAATCCGGGGCGGACACGACAAGAACGGCCCCGTCCATCTGCGCCGCGCCGGTGATCATGTTTTTAATGTAGTCGGCGTGTCCGGGACAGTCGATATGGGCGTAATGCCGTTTGTCGGACTGATATTCCAGATGCCGGGTATTAATGGTAATACCGCGGGCCTTTTCTTCCGGCGCGTTATCGATTTCGTCGTACTTCATCACTTTGTCGCCGTATTTCTTGGCGCAGTACATAGTAATAGCGGCGGAAAGAGTGGTTTTTCCATGGTCAACGTGGCCTATGGTTCCAACGTTCATATGAACCTTTGTTCTATTGAACTTATCTTTTGCCATTCCGTGTCCTCCTTACATGGGCACTCGTAAAATTGCACTCAAACAGTATAAACGCGGAAATAACATTCCCGCGAAACATCAGCGTCAATTGATTTAAGAGAGATATAGAAACGATTAACAGAAGATTATGAAGAATTGCGTTACAACTCTTTCAATCCCCGAAATTCCCCAAGGGGGGAACTTCAAGCCGAAAATCCCGCGATTTTCAGCCGCTGTCCCGTTCCACCTGTCTCATCTCAGCAAACGCATAACGGCCTTTAAGCCGTCCGATGATCGGTTTGGAAACAGAAAACCCGCGCCGGAAACACCCGGACCAGCGTCCGTATTCCGCGGCGCGGCCCCCTCACTGCCGTTCGGGGCCGTATCCTGCATTTCAAAAACCATCCGGAATCATCCGGCCTTTACCCTACCACCTGTAATGGGCAAACGCCTTGTTGGCCTCCGCCATCTTGTGGGTGTCTTCCTTTTTCTTGAAGGCAGTCCCCGTATTATTATATGCATCCAGCAGTTCCGAGGCAAGCCGCTCTTCCATGCCGTGGCCGGAACGCGCCCGGGCGGCGGTAATAAGCCAGCGCATTCCCAGCGCTTCCCGCCGGGATTCCCGGATTTCCACCGGCACCTGATATGTCGCGCCGCCGACACGCCGGGATTTTACCTCTATGACCGGCTTGACGTTGTCAATGGCCTTGAGAAATACCTCCAGAGGCTCCTTGTCGGCCTTTTCACGGAGAATTCCCAGCGCCCGGTGAACGATGCGCAGCCCCACGGAACGCTTGCCTTCCCACATCATACGGTTGACGAATTTGGAAAGCACCACGCTGTTGTACATGGGGTCCGGGGCTATGCCCCTGTCTATGCTCTTCTTTTTTCTTCCCATAATAAACCTGAACGACCTATGCCTTGGGCCGCTTGGCGCCGTACTTGGAACGGCTGCGCTTGCGATCTTCCACGCCCAGGGTATCCTTGGCGCCCCGGATAATATGATAACGGACCCCGGGGAGGTCCTTGACCCGGCCGCCGCGGACCAGCACCACCGAATGTTCCTGCAGGTTGTGGCCTATGCCGGGAATGTAGGCGGTTACTTCGGTTCCGTGCGAAAGCCGCACGCGGGCCACCTTGCGCAGGGCCGAATTGGGCTTTTTGGGAGTCACGGTCATAACCCGCGTACAAACCCCCCGTTTCTGGGGGCAAGCCTGAAGGGCCGGAGACTTCGTCTTGGAACTGACCTGCTGCCGTCCGAAACGAACCAGCTGATTAATTGTCGGCATGCGTAAAAAACTCCTCATCCTGACATGCTAAAACGAGATTCAAAAAATAACAGAAAGAAAAAAAAAGATCAAGTGCCGGAAGGGCAAAAAAACAAAATTTTTAAAAAAAAGCGGGAAATCCCCAAAAACCGGAGTTTTCAGGGGTTTTCCCGTTTTCCAGGGGAACATCAACCCGAAAACGGTTCATTCACCGGCTTCGGCAACTTTACAGATGTTGACGTTCTTTTCCCGCAGAAGCGTTTCGATTTCCAGGGGAATGCCTTCGTCGGTGTACACCGTATCGATATTTTCGGATCGTACAAGCCCCACCACCCCCTTATGCAGAAATTTCTCCGATTCGGTCAGTACGATGATCTGGCGGGCCTGTTCGGCCAGATCTTGAACAGTCTGGGTACGCTGGTGGTTGTTGCCGGTAAAGCCGAAATGCTCCATAAAACCGTCTGCGCCGATGAAGAATTTGTCCGAAAAGAAGATTTCGGCGGATTTACGGGTCATGGGCCCCACCAGCACCTGCGATTCACCCTGATAATAACCGCCCAGAAGTATCACTTTTACGGTAGAGGCAAAACGCACATGGTTCGCAATGAAGACCGAATTGGTTACGATGGTAACGTCCTTTTTCCTGTCCGCCAGTTCCTCCGCGAGCAGGGCGCAGCATGAACCGGACTCGATCATGACCGTCTCGCCGTCTTCCACCATTGTTACGGCGGCCCGGGCTATCCGTTTCTTTATGTCGTAGTGAAAGGCCATCCGCTTGCCGATATCATCGGTACCGTCAAGACAGGCGTACCCGTGTTCCCGGCGTATAAGCCCGCGTTCTTCAAGCTGATCCAGATCTTTCCTCACCGTTACCTGCGAAACTTCCAGTATTTCCGCCAGCGTGGTTACTTCCATTTTCTGGTTCCGTGTCAGCGTTTCCAGAATCTTCGTGTGTCTGTTAGTCATAGTTCTTTCCTCTCTTTTCATTGATTGGCAGCCACCGGTTGGAAGGGCTTCAAAGCCGTTCCTTGTCTTTAAGATACAAAAATTACTAAAATAGTCAAGAAAAATCGTTTCATTCGAAAACTTTTTTTTCAAAGAGAATTACGTTTGATATGGAATTTGTTTCAAAACATCAATAAGGAAGAAAAAAGAACCTAAACGCCGGCGGCGCCGAATTACAGTTTTTAAGAAAAACCGCGGAGTTGCACGGAGAAACACGGAGGACACCTAAAGGAAGCACGCGGAAGCGTGTTGAATGATTGAAAGCCGCATGGCGGGAACCTCAAAAAATGCCGCGGTACGGAACAGATGCTTTCAGGGCGCAGGATTTGTAATGACAAACTCCCTAAGCCAATCCCACCGGGATTGGCTCAAACTCCTGTATCTTCGCGGTGAATCTTCTTTTTTCTAATCGTTTATATCCGGTTCTTTAGTCTTTACTACCTGTCAGGACGCACCTTGATGATATATCCCGCCTTCCGGGGTTTTGCCGCGGGCGATTCGGCGGGGTAACCCAGGACGCAGTGGGCGATTCCCTGGTACTTCTTTTCATCGAGCCCCCATTCCCCAAGCAGGGCCCTGCCTCCGGC
>JAISEB010000009.1 GCA_031264395.1 Treponema sp.
AAAGTCCGGACGGGGAAGCGCGCCTTTCGGTGCTGGTGTATATTACCGGGGTAACGGCGGGAAGCCCCTCCTATGAAATGCTCGCCGCCGGCGCGGAGGAATTCGCCGCCGGTCATCCCAGTGTACGGGTAAAGGTGTACGAGGCGGGATTCAACCAGGCCGAATGGGAGGAGCAGCTTACTTCCCTTGTGTCGGGCGGCGAATACGATCTTGTCATCGGGTCAAATCCTTCCCTGCCTGAAATCTGCGCCGCCGTGGGGGAAAAATTTCCCGATCAGAAATTCGTTATTACCGACGCGATGTACAGCGGAAATTCCCGGATCTGCACGTACCTGTACAATCAATATGAGCAGTCCCTTTTTCTCGGTTATCTTGCGGGGCTCATTACAACGGGCGGCATGGAACACGCCAATAGCGCAAAGCGCGTCGGCTTTATCGCCGCGCAGGAATACCCCCTGCTCAACAATCACATTGTGCCCGGTTTTCTTGACGGGGCACGGCGGGCCGATCCCGGCATAGCAATGGATTTCCGCGTTGTGGGCAACTGGTATGACGCCAACAAGGCGGCGGATCTGGCGTCAAGCATGATTGACGCGGGGTCGGATGTATTCGCCGTGATAGCCGGCGGCGCGTCCCAAGGGCTTGTCAGAACCGCGGAACGGATGGGCGCCTATGTGGTTTTTCATAACACCAACGAATACGGCGAAGCTCCCGGCGTCATTGTCGGATGCGGCGTCATGGAACAGAAAAAACTGACCATGGAAATTCTTGCCGAAGCGCTTGAGGGAAAGATACAGTACGGAAGCTCCCGGATTGTGGGGGTAAGGGAAGGTTACCTCGATTTCATAGATAACGATCCCGGTTATATGGAACATGTGTCTCCTGAAATACGGGAAAAATTCGGCGCCTTCATGAATGACATACGGGCGGGCCGCATACCATACACAGTTCCGCCGCTGTGAACGCCGGACTCGAACCGGCGGTTGAAATGAGGGGGATAAGCAAGATCTACCCCGGAGGCCGCCGCCCGGCAAACAGCGGCGTTTCGCTGGATCTTCGCCGGGGAGAGATCCTCTGTCTGGCCGGTGAAAACGGCGCGGGAAAATCAACCTTGATGAAGATACTCTGCGGCCTTGAACAGCCTTCAGAGGGAGATATACTGATCAACGGAAAGCCTGTCAGGATGCGCGGCCCGCTGGACGCGGATCGTCTGGGGATAGGCATGGTGCATCAGCATTTTATGCTGTTCCCCGAATTTACCGTTGCCGAAAATGTGGTCATGGGACGGGAGCCGCGCCGGGGGATTTTCTTCAACACTGCCGGGGCCGAGGCGCTGGCCGCCGGAGTGATAAAGGCCCATCATTTTTCCATTGCGCCCGGCGATCCTGTTTCTTCCCTTACTATCGGGCAGATGCAGCAGGTTGAAATTTGCAGGATGCTTTACCGGAACGCGGATATCATCATTCTTGATGAACCTACCGCGGTGCTTACGGAACAGGAAATCACTTCCCTGTTTGAGACCCTTGCCGTGCTTAAGGCTTCGGGAAAATCGGTGATCCTCATCACCCACAAGCCCGGTGAAATAAAGCGTATATCGGACCGGGTAGCTGTTTTGCGGAAGGGCCGCCTGCAGGGTGTACACGAGACCGCCTCGGTAAGCGGAAAGGAAATTTCCCTTATGATGGTAGGAGGCGGCGTTGAACCCGCCCGCGCCGGAACCGTTTCCCCCGCCCCTGTTCCGGCGGGAAAACCCGTCATTGTTTTTGAACAGGTAACGGTGATCCGCCGCGGCCAGAAACAGCCGCTGCTCAAGGATCTGTCCTTTTCCGTATCCGCCGGGGAGATACTTGGCTTTGCCGGGGTAAGCGGAAACGGGCTGGGAGTGCTGGAAGCGGTCCTCGGCGGTTTTCTTCATCCCGCATCGGGAAGGATACTGCATCAGGGAAAGGATGTTTCCCGCCTCAACATACGGCGTCTCCGCAATCAGGGGCTTGCCTTTGTTCCCGCGGACCGGCTCCGGGTAGGAAGCGCCCCGGAGGCGACAATAACGGAAAACCTGATCATAAACACGCGCGCGGAATTTTCACGGCGCTGGATAATCAGCCGTAAGGACACGGACCGTTTTTCCCGGAGCCTCATGGAACGTTATGAAATTGAAGGGGAGCCGGACGATATTCTCGGTTCGCTTTCGGGCGGAAACATTCAGAAGGTAATTCTTGCCCGCGAGATCAGCCAGTTCAGGGATTACATTGTTTTTTCCGAACCTGCCTGGGGGCTCGATATAGCCGCTGGCGCCAGAGTGTACGGTGAAATTGCCGGGCTCAGGAACAGGGGGGCCGCGGTGATTCTTATCTCCACCAATCTTGACGAGATCCTCGCCAACGCGGACCGTATCATTGTCATGTACCGTGGGATGGCCGCTGCGGAGATGCGGAACAGCGGCGAACCGGGTATGCGCGGCAGGATAAGCGCCTGTATGCTGGGCATGAAAACGGAGGGCGCGTTGTGAAAAAAAAGATCCCCCCGGCTTTTTCCGCCGCCGTTCTTGTCATGTTCATTTCCCTTGTTGCGTGCGTCGTTCTTGTCTGCCTTCTAAGCAGGGAACCCGCAAGGGCCCTGGGGTATTTTTTCCTTGGCCCCCTTAAGAACCGCTATTATTTTGGGAACATGCTTAACAGCGCCGTGCCGCTCATTTTGGGAGGACTCGGCCTTACCGTCTCCATGAGGGCGGGAAGGCTCAACCTCGGCGGGGAGGGCCAGATCTACGCCGGCGCTTTTACCGCGACTATCGCGGCTCTGTCCCTCTCGCGCCTGGGGGCGGCGGGGGGCCTTTTTGCCCTTGCGGCGGGGGCCCTTCTTTCGGGGGCTGTCGCGGGGCTTTCCGGTTTTTTCCGGGCCCGGTGGGATACGAATGAACTTATCACCTCGTTTCTTTTTTCCAATGTGCTGATCCTCATCGTCAATTACCTCGTGTCCGGGCCTTTTAAGGACCCACTGACCAGCATTCAGTCGACGGAAAAAATTCCCGAAATTTTCAGGCTGCCCCGCATTCTTCCCCCGTCAAATTTAAGCGCGGCCGTTTTTGCCGCTCTTGCCCTGACCCTGCTGACACGGCTCTTTCTCTTCCATACCGGAACAGGTTATGAGATGCGCGTCTCGGGAAGCAGCGAAATGTTCGCCCGTTACGGGGGAATCAATACAAAGCGGATTACCACCCTTGCGATGTTCATCAGCGGCGCTTTTTACGGCCTCGCCGGCGGGCTGGAAGTTTTTGGCACCCATTACGGGACGGTGAAGGAATTTTCTTCCGGCGCGGGCTGGAACGGCCTGGCGGTGGCCCTTATTGCCGGGAATAATCCCGCGGCGGTTATTCCCGCGGCGGTTTTCTTTGCATGGATGGGGCAGGGGGCCCGTATCGCCATGCAGTTTTCGGATCTTACCATTGAAATCGTTTTGGTTGCCGAATCCGTGATCTTTTTTCTCGTAACAAGCATGGTATTTCGCGGATTTTTCGGGCAGAAGGAAAGGCGGCCATGGCGCAGATAATGGCGAGTACAATGAATATCATGATCCCCATCCTCTTTGCCGCGACCGGAGGGCTTTTTACAGAACTTGCGGGAATGCTTAATATCGCCCTTGAAGGGCTGCTTCTTGCCGGCGCCTTCAGCGCCGCCGCCGCCGCCTGGTATACGGGAAGCTTTGCCGCCGGAATAGCGGCGGGTATCGCCGGTTCGGTGATCCTTTCCGCCATACTTGCCGTAGCGTCGCTGAAACTCAGGTCCAACATTTTTATAGCGGGCCTTGCGGCAAACCTCTTCGCGTCCGGGATCACCGTGATCCTTTCACACCGCCTTTTCGGAACAAGGGGGGTAGTCGTTCTGAAAGATCTTCCTGAACTTCCGAAAATCAACCCCTATGTGTATTCAGGGTGGATCTTCCTTTTTGCCGCCTGGCTCGTTCTGTACCGGACCCCCTTCGGCTACCGGCTGCGGGCCTCGGCCCTTCACGCACAGGCGCTCCGTTCCCTTGGGCTGCGGCCCGGCGTCTACCGTCTTGCCGCCCTTCTTGTATCGGGCTTTGCCTGCGGCATAGGCGGATCTTTTCTTAGCCTCAATCTCGGCGCGTTTGTTCCCAATATTTCCGCCGGCCGTGGCTGGATAGCCCTGGTGGTGATATTTCTGGGCGGAAGAAAGCCCCTTGGCCTTTTGGCGGGCGCTTTCGTCTTCGGCCTGGCCGAAGCTTTTTCCGATTATGCCCAGGGGGCGTTTGCCGCTCCCGCCGATTTCATCCTCGCCATTCCCTACATATTCACCCTCGCCGTGATGACAGGCATTTCAGTCTATATCAAACGGAAACACCGGTAGCCGCGGAGGCAATTTCATTTTCGTTTCAACAGCCTGATTATAGCCATGAATTGCCTGTCGCGGCTTATAGAGAGGAGCAGTACCCCCGCCGCGCCAAAAACAAGGGCGTTAATCAGAATTGGTACGCCAAGGGCGGCGAGGCGGCTGCCGCCGGCAAAGGCGTCCGACAGAACGGGATTGAGCCATAGTACCGGCAGAACCGCGGCGGCCGAAAAAAGGAGCATCTTCAAGGTATACATGCACACGGATCCAAGCGCCCTCTTCACGGCGACGTTCGGATTTTTTTTGAGGAAGATGAGCAGGAGGGCGGTGTTCACCGCGCTCGCGAGGGACAGAGCCAGCGCGATTCCCGCCCCGCGCATGGACCGTACCAGAATAACCGCGAGAACCATGTTTACCGCGAAGGAAATGATCCCCGCCAGGGCGGGGGACCGGGAATCGCTTTGGGCATAAAAAGCGGGCGCAAGGATACGGTTCAGGGCGATAAAAAAAAGCCCGGGCATATGAAAGGTAAAGGCTTCCAGAGTCAGGGAGACCGAGTTTTCATTGAAACTGCGTGTCTGGAAGAGCAGTCTTATCAGGCTCTGTCCCTCCGCAAGCGAAAAGAACGTAACAGGAATGGCAATAAGGGCGATAATCTGCATGGCCGAAATCAGCCGTTCGTTGTAGATATCCCACCGGCCCGATTTGGCGTATTCCGACAGATCGGGAAGCAGGACCGTTCCAATTGAAACCGCGAAAATACCCAGAATCAGTTCCTGAAGCCTGAGAGAGTATTGCAGGCTTGATATGATTCCTTCCCCCGCGTTTCCCGCCAAAGCGGTAGAAACCAGATCGTTAAGCTGATACGCCGCCATCCCTATGATAGTCGGGCCTATGAGCCGCAAGACCGTCCTGACGCCGGGATTCTTGCAAGCTTTTTTCAGCGAGACAAAGAAAAAGACATGTCCTTTTTTAAGAATGAAAGGGAGCTGTATGGCGGCTTCCAAAAATCCCCCGATAAAGATGCCGATAGCCATTGCCCTGGCGGGATTTTTGGTAAAGGGGCTGAGCCCGTACGCGCAGAGAATAGTCGTCACATTAAGCAGAATGGGCGCCAGTCCTGACGGGGCAAAAATATGCAGACTGTTCAGTATCCCCTGAAACAGGGCCGCCAGAGAAATGAACGCCAGAAAGGGAAACATGATTCTGGTCAGCAAAACCGTTTCGTCGAATTCTTTCATGCCGAAAAAAGAAACAATGACGGGGGCAAGGAGAATCCCGATCATTACCGCGAGACTTACAAAAAAAGTAAGAAAGGTAAACATACAGGCAAGAAATTCCCGTATTGTTTCCCTGTCTCTTTTCAAAAGATATTCTTTGAACGTCGGAATAAAAGCGACCGAAATGGACCCTTCGGCAAAAAGCCGCCTGAAGAGGTTTGGGATCATGAA
>JAISEB010000032.1 GCA_031264395.1 Treponema sp.
TGGTTATGCGGGAAGGGGCGTTTTTGAATTCGGGCAGTTTTTCAAGGTACAGCTCGTAAAAGGCGCGGTCCGCAAGAACAAGAGCCGTTCCCGTTTCGTTTGAAAGATCCGCCACAAGGGAGGCCAGGCATTCGGCCTGTTCCCGCCGCCCAGGAATGACGGCGCCGCCTGAAAACCCGAAGAATCTCAGGAACCTTACATGGGCCCTGAAAATGTCCGCAGCCCGCACAATCCCGTCTTCTTCCCTCCCGCTTTTCCAGAGTTCCGTTTTCCACTCAAAGGGAAGAAAACCCGCCGGCCCGTTTCCTTCCCGGAATATGATGTCCGCAGGTCCCGGCTTGAAGCTCCCAAGGGGAATTCCCCCGGCGTAATGCCCCAAAGGAAGAAGGCCGGCCTCCTCAAGATCCTCCCTCCGCGCCCACCTGTCGTCAAGAAGCACGTACTCCCTTTCCATGAGGGCGGAAACTTCGGGGGCCCGGTAGCGCCTCCCGCCGTATTTCAGGGACGGAAAGGCCCGCACGACGGCGTCCCGGACCTCCGTTTCTTCTTCGCTCGGCGTCTGTTCCGCCGTATACACAAAGGAAAGGGAACGCGGCGGGACAAACAGCGATTCTTCCGAAAAATAACCGCGGAGTTTCGCGTCGCCGAAACGGCGGACAAGATCCCGCCGTGTGTCAAAGAAACGGGGAATGTCTTCGCCTCTAAGAACGAGCCTTCCCCGGACGGTTTTTCCGTCACGGGAAATGTCTCCTGAGTTACGGGGGCCCGTCCCGGCCGGGACGCCCCAGGCGGCAAGAAGTTCGTCCGTGGTTTTTTCATCCAGTATTTCATACACAAAGCCCCGGCAGTAACGGTGGCGGGGAAGATCTTCCAGGGGAAGCCATGAGGCCGGATCTCCATCCTCCCGTATTTCTATGTATACAGGCTCAAGGGGAAGGTCCCTTTCCCCATTTTTCCGCCCGCGCGGAATTCCCCCGCCGCCGGGCGCAAGGGCAAGTTCCGTAAGGCGGTCTTCGTTTTCCGCGGGAAGGGGAGGCGAAACGGCAAGGGCATGATCGCCGCTTCGCAGAAGCGAAAGCAGCGCCCTGCCCCGGATGATTGTTCCGGCAAGCGGATGCCCTTCCGCCCCGGCCGTTCCCTCTTCCTCCGTTTTTTCCCCCGCGCCGGGCAGACCCCACAGCGTGTCCCCTTCGCGGAAGAAGCCGCCGCCAAGATCGCGGACGCCTTTGGGAAGTTTCCGTATAAAGGTTCCCTTTGAGTATTCAAGAATAAAAAAAGGCCTGTCGATGATCCGGTATGGACCGCGGGGCAAGGTCACGGGACAAGGGGGCTTTTCAGATCCCTGTCGTCAAGCACTATCACAACCCTGCCTTCGCTGAGGAGCCGCCTGTTTGATTCGGAAGAGATGATAACGAGGCTGTCTTCCCTGTCGATGATGCAGTCCGCGGGCCGTTTTCCGAAGATCCCCCGGGCCAGAATGCGCAGGGGATTGGCGCCGACAAGGCCGGCTATTTCCCCGGACAGCCCCGAAGGGGTTTCCCGGAAGACGGCCGACTGGGGCGCGTAACGGACCATTGTTTTAAGCGAAGGATCAAGCATGTTCCGCTCATAGATGAGATTCATGTCCGTATCCCAGATTTTGGGGAAAAGGCAGGGCAGCGGCCGCTCGCGCCTGTTCGTTCCGTGGACGGGAAGCTCCTCCGCCGCGATGATGATGATCCCAGTGTAGGCGGGAACGGAGGCGGCGGCAAGCGCGTGGGGAATTTCCGCCTGACGGCTGTGGCGTATCAGTTCCGCGCTGAGCCCCGAAAGGCTGAGGAAATAACGGGACAGCATTGTTGAAAGATCTGCGGAAAGGGAAGGGGGAACCGTCCGCGCCCCCAGCGCGAGGTTTTCCGCCTGCGCGAGGCTGTATTCCCCCCGCCGTATCAGATCCTCCAGCGTGGAAGATGAATCAACGGGAAGGGAAAGAATGGCCGGCCTTAAGAGCCTTAAGTATTCGCCTTCCACAATGGCCTGTCCCTGAAGCCTCCCCGAAGGCAGCTTGATGCCCGCTGAGGCCAAATCCAGGGAAACCGACGCGCTTATTTCCATCGCGTCCCATTCAACCGCCCCTTCTATGTCCACCTCCGCCGCGGCAAGAACGGCCGCCGCGAAAAGAAGCGCGGCGATACACATTTCAGGCTTCCGCCCGGTAATCCGTTTCATGACTCCCTTATCTTATCGGTACTTTGAGGGATCTTCCTTCGCGGAGGGTTCCGTTTAATTCCATGCCGTTTGCCTCCGCCAGCGTTTCGGGATCAACCTGGAAGGCAAGGGCTATGGCCCAGAGCGTTTCGCCTTTTTTGACGATATGGTTTCCCCCAAAGACAAGTTCTTCCCCGCCGCCGCCGACGGCGCGCCGGTAAGGGTCCACGTCCCTCAGCGCGGGAATGCGGATCTCCTGCCCTATTTTCAGGTAGCGGGGATTAAGGCCGGGATTGGTGTCCCGTATGAGTTCGATGGAAACATCGTAGTGGCGGGACAGGGCGGAAAGCGTATCCCCAAAGCGTATTACGTAATAGTAGTAATTGATGAATTTCAGATCCTGCCGTTCCAGAACCGCCGCGACGGCCCCGGCGTATTCGGCGGGCACCTTGAGCATGTAGTTCCGGTCGGGCGGGGTAATGCCCCGCAGAAGCTCCCTGTTTCCGTTTCGCAGCAGTTCTTTTTCCATGCCCGCCGCTTCCGCTATGATGTCAAGATCCGCCGTCCTCCCGGCGGGAACCCTCGTCCAGTCGGGCCCCTCGGGCCACGCGTCAATACCGAAGCGCCTGGGGTCGGACAAAATGCGGGAAACCGCTATCAGTTTGGGAACGTAGTGCACCGTTTCGCTCCGCAGTTCTCCCCGGCGGCACAGGGTCCAGTAGTCCCGTATCCCGGTGCGGCTGACGACGCGGCTTACCCCTCCGAGGCCCGCGTTATACGCCGCCAGCGCCAGCGCCCAGTCTCCCAGCGAACGGTAGTTGTCTTCCAGCTTGGCAAGGGCCCCCCGCGTCGCCTTCCAGAAATCCCTCCGTTCGTCCATCCACTCGTTTACCTTCATGTCAAAGGGCCCTATGCTGTTCCGCATGAACTGCCACAGCCCCATGGCCCCCGATCTGCTTTTGGCGTCGGGGAAAAAGCCCGATTCAATTACCGGAAGGTAGATGAGTTCGGGCGGAAGTTTCCGCGCGGCAATTTCCTGCCTGATAAAGGGAATATACAGGCCCCCCCGTTTTATCGCGGAGTTAAGCCATGCTATGCCGCCGGGGCTTGTGTACTGGCTGATGTAGCGCTGCGTCAGGGGATCTTCCAGGCCGGAAGCGGCAAAGGGCGAAAGGGAAGAGGGCTCAAAATCCGCCGCGCCCGCTTTTCCGCGGTCCCCGGCAAGGCGCGCCGGCCTCAAGTAGGGGGTTTTTCGCAGGGGCCTTTCCGCGGGACGGAAGGCGGAAACCGCCGTTTCCGGGGGAACGGCAGTCTCCGGCGTCAGAGCCTGTGCCCCCGTAAAAAAGCCGGGAAGGAAAAGAAAAAGCGCCGCCGTCAATGACGCGCGAAACCGCGCCGGAATTTTCATGTATGTTTCTTCCTTCACTTAAAATTTTTCTCCGTAATATACGCCCGCCCATTCCCAGCGGCCGTGTATTTCCGGGTCGGCGGGAAAGTTCACCTTGCGGAAGTAGAAGTACCACAGTGAAATGTACTGGGACCAGCCCCAGGTCCTTAAATACGCCTCGTTCGCGTTGGAACCGGCGTCAAGACTGCCCGCGTAGGAAATGCGGTTTCCCCTCATAAAATCGGAAAGGTTGAATTCGGCCATGCCCGCGTCGTCGGTTTCTTCCTGCCCCCAGGTACGGGCGAAAAAATTCACCTTTGCCCGGTACTGCCAGAGCCGGGCGCTGTTTCCCCCGTCAAGGGCCGCCTTGATGTTGTCAAGAAGCACGTTGAGGTTTTCAAAGGTCCAGTCCCTTGGGGAATTGTTGAAGTCGACAAGCTGCTTCGCGTAGTTGTCCGCGTTGGGAAAACCCGGAATGTTGGTTCCCATAAAGGGAAGGTAGCGGGTGTAGGCCTCTATCGCCTTGTCCCATTCGCCCGTTTCCTCATAGGCCTTTCCAAGCATGAAGGTGGCCGTTCCCATGTCTATTTTTTCGGGAAAGCGGTCAATCAGTTCCTGATAGTAGCGGACCCTCTGCCCGGCCCCGTCCGAAAGGTTTATCAGCTGTTTAAGGCAGATGAGGTGTATCGATTCACCGTTAACGGTAAGATCGGGATAATTTTTGATGATAAGCTCGAAAAACCGGGCCGCGACAGGCAGCGCGTCCTGCTGCGTGTACGCGTAGGCCACCATCAAAAGGTAATAGCCGTTGTAGGGATCTCCGGGCCGCGCGCCGGTCCATTCGCCAAGAAAATTGATCAGCTTTCCGTATTCCTTGAGCTTCATGTAGCTGTTGGCGATTTCCCGGACGACGGCGAACTGGTGTTCCCCGGGCCCTGTTTCCTTCGCGAGCAGGACAAAAAGATCCCGGAGGGTCTCCCTGTCCTGCCTGTCGCCCGTAATATAATACGGATCGATTTCCGCCTTTTCCCTTCCGGCGCAGCCGTTCCAGAGGCAAAGAACGGCAAAAAGGGCCGCGGCAGGAAAAAAAACGCTTTTTCTGTTCAGCTTCATCGTATACAACCGATACTATCAGTGGTCTCCTCCCGTTGCAAGGGAGGGTGGTCTGTTATAATCTATACCTATGGACTTCAACGTTCCCCGCCGGACCGCCGCGCGGTTTATATTTATTATCGGTTTTCTTCTCATGTTTCTTGGGAGCGCTTTTCTTATTGGTTCAATGGCAAATATTTCCAGAATTTCCGTGCTGATATCCTTTGTTTTTGTGCTTCTGGGCGTTTTGTGCGCGGTATTCGCCCTCAGGCTTAACGGCCGTTCCCTGTACCTTTTCTTTGCCGCCTTTTTTTTGCAGCTGGGGTTCTTCCTCCTGCTTTCGGCCCTTGCCATTATTCCCGTCCCCTTCTCGCGGCTCTGGCCGCTTCTTTCGGTCTTTGCGGGATTCGCCCTTTTTCCCTCGGGATGGCACCGTTACGGGCGCCTGCGGGGCAATTACATTGTTCCGTCGCTTTTCTTTGTGGCGCTCGGTTCGCTGCTTCTTGTCTTTTCACTGGATCTGGTTGACTTTTCCTTTGCCCAGTTTATGCTGAACTGGTGGCCCCTGCTTCTGGTACTGGCCGGATTCACCCTTGTGCTGATTTCACTTAGTACCAAAAACAATTCCGGGGATTCAGGCGGTACTAAAAACAATTCCGGGGATTCCAGACGGTGAAGATTCCGGCGTTTTTTGCCGTTCTGTTTTTTTTTCTTCTCGCGGCCTGCGGGAACCGGGAGGCCGTCCGGAACACCCCGCCCGAAGCCCTTTCAGGAAGCGGCGGCGAAGGCCCTCCGGCCGAATCCGCCGGACGGCCCGCTGGTACGGCCGATGAAATAAGGCGTCTTACCGAGGCGGGCGTTCCTTCTTCCCTGCTCCGCTCCGTGGAGCTGATACGGGCCAGGAACCTCGAGTCTACCGAATTCGGCCGGGTGATGAACGGCGTCAACGCGGCCCTGCTCCGCGCCCTCTACTCCGATCTGCGCCTGCCGCTTCCCGCCGTCGATCTTCCCCAGAGCCACGTCTACGCCCGCATCCTCCGCGAGGCCGAGCAGGGCGGCTACACTCCCCAGCCGGATTCGGCCGATTACCTGCAATGCGTTCTTCCCTTTCTGGCCCTTACTTCCGAAACGCGGAAGGAACGTCTCGAGGCCGCCCTTCCCGATCTCAGGCGGGCCGGGGGGCTTAACCCCTCCTCGGCGCTTGCCCCCTATTTTACGGGCATTGTGTACGAGCGGACGGGGAATCTTGCCGAGGCCGGAGACGCCTACGCGAAGGCCTGGGGGCTTTCTTCGGAGTGTTACCCCGCCGCGCTTGGCTTGATACGGACGCTCGACGGATCGGGCCGCAAAGAGGAAGCCAGGCGCATGCTCTCTGACCTTGTAATAAGCTACCCCGACAACATGGGGATAAAGCGCCAGCTTGCCGTTTTTTATTATGAAAACAGGGACTGGTCCCGCGCGGAGGCGGCCATCGCGGAAATTTTGCAGCAGAACAGCCGGGACGGGGAATTCCTCCTTATGCGGGCCCATGTCCTTGTGGAAGAAGGCCAGGCCCTTCAGGCGCAGGCCCCCCTGGATCTGTACGCGTCGGGCAACACGGCCAACAACAGGCTTTACCTCTTCCTCCGCGCCCGTGTTCAAATGGAAGCCTACAGGAACCGGGACGCGGCCCTTAACTACATTCGTTCCATGCTGAGGCTTTCTTCCGTTGACGATGAGGCCACAGTGTACGCCGCCCGGCTCCTCATGGAATCGGGAAGAAGCGAGGATCAGAGTGAAGGCCGGGAACTGCTTTCAAGGCTCCTTCGCGCCCCTTCTCCTTCCCTTGCCGTTATAAGCCTTGCCCTCAAGGACGCGGTGCGCCGGGAAGACTGGCGGGAAGCCCAGGGCCGCCTTGCCCGGCTTCTTGACGAACGGCGTTCTGTTGAGGATCTGCTTGACGCCTACACCGTTGAACGGGGGCTTGGAAACAACGCCCGCGCCCTTGCCTACGCCCGGGAACTTTACGAACGCGATCTTTCCAGCGACGAGGGGATCATCGCCTATGTTTCGGCCCTTGTCGACACGGGCCGGCAGGAAGAGGCGGCCCGCATGATAGAAAGCCGTCTTTCGGGCGCCGCCGGGGGAGCCGTTAAAAGCAGGTATTACTACCTGCGCAGCCGCACCCGGACCGGGGAAGAGGCGGTAATGAGCGATCTTCGTTCCAGCCTCTTCGAGGACCCCCGCAATGTCGGCGCCCTTACCGCCATGTTTGAAATTTACCACCGCCGCCGCGACGAAAGGCGGGCGGTGTACTACCTGAAACAGGCTCTGGCCCTGGCCCCGGACAATCCGCAGCTCAGGCGCTACGAACGGGAATATTCCGGCGCCCTGAATTAGGGATGTATTCCGAATTCAAAACAACCACGGACAACACGGACCAACGCGGACAAATATACATTTGAAACTGAAAGCCCGTGTTTGTCTGCAAGGGCGAACCGGAGGTTCGTTGTGGTTATAATTCTTGCATTGTACATACCGTCAAATTGGCAGAATTTTGAAGAAAAAATTTACCGCAAGGTCGAATAAGTCGAAAAAGGAAGAGGAAAGAAAGGACTTGAGAGTAAAACTTATTCGACTTCTTTAACTTGGCGGTTAAAAATTCTTCCAAAGCCTGGTAATTTCCCGGTATATGAAAGTTAGATGATATTGTCCCGCGCGGCCTGTTGTTTTTCATTTTCGTATGGAAAAAAAAGATTCCCGGTGGTATAGTGGATACAAGGAGCCAAAAATCCGAATGAAGAAATATGTATGTGACGCGTGCGGTTATATCTACGATCCCGAAGCCGGCGATCCGGGCGGCGGGGTAAAACCCGGAACTTCCTTTGACGATATTCCCGCCGGCTGGATCTGCCCCCTCTGCGGGTTGGGCAAAGACGCCTTTTCCCCTGTTGAGTAGGCCGGTATGCTGTCGCGGGCGGATTTTATTTTTACCATAGGCTACGACGGCCCCGCCGCGGTGGTGGACAGCCAGGCGAAACGCCGCTACGGTTCCCTTTCTACCCGGGAATTGGCCGAAAAGGGCCTTTTCCGGGCCGCCTACTGCTCGGCGGTCTGGTCAAAGGACCCCAAGGAAATGGAAACGCTGGTTGAACTGTATAACAAGGCCGCCGGAACATCCCTTGGCGCGTCTTCGGCCCTTGACCGCCTTTTCGGCGTTTTCCCCGTCGAGGTTAAAAGGGCGCTTGTCATCTGAGCGCCTCATGCACCGCAGACGGCCCCATGCGCTGTCCGCAGGCCCGGTAATTCTGAATTCAATATAAACCACGGACGGCACGGACCAACACGGACAAAAGATACATTTGAAGCTAAGAATTTGTGTTTGTTTGTGAGGGCGAACCAGAGGTTCGTTGTGGTTGGATTCGGCATTGCCGTCCGCAGCCCAAGGTATAGGTATTTACTTTTTTATCTGGTACATACCGTCAAATTAGCAGAATTTTGAAGAAATTATAACCGCAGAGGTCACGGAGTTCCACGGAGTTAAGAGAGGATTTATTCCGAAAACTCCACAAGCCAATCCCGCCGGAATTGGCTCAAACTCCGTGTTCCTCCGTGCAACTCCGAGGTTTTTCTTTTTCTTCCCTATTTACTTCCCTTTTTCTTTAACTTTTTCGACTTCTTCTCATTTAATTGACCGCGTAGCGGTCTTCCTTGCGGTAAATTTTTTCTTCAAAACAAACTACGGACGGCACAGACGGCACGGACAAAATATACATTTGAAGCTAAAAGTCCGGTTTTGTCCGCGAAGTCTGTGGTTAAATTCTTGCATTCCGGTTCTGTCCGCGAGGGCGAGCCGGAGGTTTGTTGTGGTTGAATGCGGAATTGCCGCCCGCGGTTTTCTTTTTGTACACAAAACCCGTAGTATGTGATATACTGTATGTTATGAAAAAAGCGGCGCGCCCTGCCGTATATGTGAAAAAAATCCCTGAATTTGTGTCCCGCATCGCTGCGGTTGGCACGGTTTTTGCACACACACACACACACACACACACACACACACACACACACACACACCTCACCGTCATTTTCCTAAAAAAATTTGTCCCGGCCTTTGGGACGGTTTTAAGGAGTACCGTATGAAACGTATGCCGGT